>NZ_JAPCIV010000002.1:0-121841 GCF_027707585.1 Aeromonas sp. QDB39
GTGGTGTGTTTGGAGACAGCCAGTTTACCAGCACCCTGTCTGTCAACTTCCACTTCCCCAAGATCCCGCGAAGAACCTTAATTTTTAGTGACACAACTTTTTAGCGCTGGAAACGGCGCAGCCAGGCGAATGGCAGGGCCAGCAGAGTCAACCAGAACAGGCTGCCACCACCGCTGCCGCCATCCTGACCGGTCTGGTTGTTGACCGGTGCGTTGGCGACCACATAACCGGCCGGATCGTTGTTCTTGTAGTCGGTTACCACCGGCGCCAGCTTGACGCTGACTACGGTAGCATTGGTGCGGTTGTTCAGATCGCTCTCGCTGTTGTAGCGATAAGCCGTGGCCGCGACGGTACCGTTGCTGCTGATGCCGCTGGCATAGGCGATGTGGTAGTAGTAACCGTTCTGGGTACACTGCTTGGCACCCGCATCATCCAGACCACAGATGAGATCGTTCAGATACCAGTTGTTGCCGGTAGCCGCGTTCAGCAGGAAGCCTTCCTGCATGCGATTGGTGCCATTGACCACGGGCTGGGTCTGATGGCGGGAATCACGCCAGCCAACCACCATGTTGTGGTTGTTGATGGCGGCCGCTTCCGAGCCGGAGCCGCTGAGCGGCTTGTCCTGCAAGGAGACCACGGCATTGGTGGTCGGGGTGTTCAGGTTGAACACGAACATCTCGACCGGGCGGTTCTGGCCCTTGTTGATGCGATAGAGCTGGTTGCCGATCACATAACCGTTGTCATTGACCCCCACGGCCCAGCTGTGTTGCAGCTTGGCGTCATCCTTGCCGGGTTCGCCTTCGGCCAACGGGATGATCTGGGTAGTGCCAACCTTGCTGCCATCCAGATCCAGCGTCCAGTAAGCGGCCAGGTTGCGACCGTCCAGGTAGTTGGTGCCGATCTCGCCGGTGGAGGAGTACCCTACCCCGTACAGATTGCCGTTGAATTTACCCACCCCGAGCGCGGAGGCGGTCTGCACTACTTCGTTGCGGGCGCGGGCATACTCGTTGGCCTGCAGCAGCTTGTTGAAGGTGCCGGTACTGTTGACCAGCCAGAAGCTGGCCTGGGTATTGAGGCCCGGGCAGTAGCGGTAGTCGCCATACTGGCCGTCGTTGCCGGCAAAGCACCAGTTGTAGGTTTCGGAGTTGACGGCAATGTTCTTGCCGGTCGCTGCGGTGCCGGTCACCAGATACTGGCCGTTGTCCAGTTTCTTGATGCTGGTCGGTACGCTCAGGCTGTGAGTGCCGGCGCCGTCTTTCAGCTCGACGGGGTTGCCCTCCTCGACCACGGCGAAGGCAGTACGCAGCTTGCCACTCATCTTGTAGCCTGCCCGGGTACCGGGTACGTCGCCCAGCGCGGTCACCAGACCGTCGGTCTCGCCCAGCTGTACGTAACCTACGTTGTTGCGCTGGTCGACCCCGTCGAGGAAGTCACGACGCCACTGATAGGCGAAGTTGCTGTTGTCGTTCCAGAAGGAGTTGCAGACCGAGTTGGAGAGCATGCAGCCCTGCTCGAAACGGAAACGATCGACCAGGAAGTCGGCGAAACGCACGGTCGAGAAGTGCTCGGCCATGTTGTTCTTGGTATTGATCCCGATGAGCCCGTTGCCGTCGCCGCTGATCCCGCTGGCGTAACCCTTGTCGGACGCATCGACAATGGTGAAAAAGGGACTTTGTGCCGCCTGGGCATGCAGGCTGGCGCTGACCAGAATGGCCAGCATGGATAATTGCTTTTTCATCTACTTCCTTAGTCCTGATGTTTCAACGCTTCCAACTCCTCCCAACGGGAGAAGGCTTGTTCCAATGCAGCCTCTGCTGCATTCAGGGCATCCAGTTTGGCTTGAGTCTGGTCGCTCGGCAGGGAGAAGAAACCGGGGTGGTTGATCTCGGTCTGCAGGGCATCCAGCTCTGCCTCCAGCTGTTCCAGTCGAGCCGGTAGATTATCCAGCTCCAGCTGCAACTTGTAAGAGAGCTTTTTGGCTTTTGTGGCAGCAGGCGCCGGCGCCACGACAGGCTCTGGCGTTTTGCTCTGCGCCTGTTTGGCGACGTGCTGCGCAGACTGCTGTGCCTGTTGTTGAGCACGGGTGGCCATCATGTCGGCGTAACCGCCCACATAATCGCTGATCTGCCCGTCCCCTTCAAACAACCAGCAACCGGTCACGGTATTGTCGATGAAACGACGATCGTGGCTCACCAGCAACAGGGTGCCGGGGTAGTCCGCCAGCAGCTCTTCCAGCAATTCCAGCGTTTCGACATCCAGGTCGTTGGTTGGTTCATCGAGGATCAGTAAATTACTGGGCTTCAAGAACAATTTGGCCAACAGTAAACGGTTTTTTTCGCCCCCTGACAAGGCTTTCACCGGGGTGCGTGCCCGTTTTGGCTCAAACAGGAAGTCCTGCAGGTAACCGAGAATGTGGCGGGAGCGGCCGCGCACCATCACTTCCTGCTTGCCCTCCCCGACGTTGTCCACCACCGTCTTCTCGGGATCGAGCTGCTCGCGGTACTGATCGAAGTAGGCCACCTCCAGATTGGTGCCCCCCTTGACCGTGCCACGACTTGGGCTCAACTGGCCGAGCAGCAGCTTGATCAGCGTCGACTTGCCGCAACCGTTGGGGCCGACCAACGCAATCTTGTCGCCGCGCAGCACCTGCAGATCCAGCCCCTGGAACAGGGTGCGATCACCAAAGTCCAGCCCCAGGCCTTCACTTTCAAATACCAGCTTGCCGGAGCGGCTCGCCTCATCCAGCTGCAGCTTGGCCTTGCCCTGCAGTTCACGGCGCTGGGTCCGCTCCATCCGCATCGCCTTGAGGGCGCGCACGCGTCCCTCATTGCGGGTGCGACGGGCCTTGATCCCCTGGCGTACCCACACCTCTTCCTGGGCCAGCTTGCGATCGAATTCGGCGTTTTTGAGCTCCTCGACCCGCAACCACTCCTCTTTCCCCTGCAGGTACTCGTCGTAGTTGCCGGGCCAGGAGGTGATCACACCGCGGTCCAGATCGATGATCCGGGTCGCCAGCTTGTGGATGAATTCCCGGTCGTGGGAGATGAAGACGATGGCGCCGCGAAAATCCTTGAGGAACTCTTCCAGCCAGTTGATGGCATCGATGTCCAGGTGGTTGGTCGGCTCGTCCAGCAGCAACAGATCCGGATCGCAGGCCAGTGCGCGGGCCAGTGCCACCTTGCGCAGCCAGCCGCCGGAGAGGCTGTCGAGGGTCACGTCGGGATCCAGACCGAGCAGGGTCAGCACCTGGTTGATGCGAGTCTCGAACTGCCAGCCATTCTGGTAGTCGAGCTGCTCCTGCAGCTGGCTCATCTTGCGGATGTTGGCATCGGAGGCATCGTGTGCCAGTTCCATGGAGATATGGTGATACTGCTTGAGCAGCTCCCCTACCCCGGCCAGCCCTTCGGCGGCGTAGTCAAACACGGTGAGCTCGCTCGACGCGGGGGGATCCTGCTCGAGACGGGTCACTTTCAAATCTTGTTGCAGCACCAGACGACCGTCATCGAGCGGCAGTTCGCCAGCGATGACCTTCATCAGGGTGGACTTGCCCGCCCCGTTGCGCCCCACCAGGCAGAGGCGCTCGCCCCGCTCAATGGTGAGCTCGGCCTGATCGAGCAGCGGAAAATCACTGAACGACAACGATGCGCCGTGCAATGTCAAAAGAGCCATTCTTGTTCCTTATTGCTAATGAAAAAACGGGTGGCAGACTGGATCTCCCCCCGTTTCATCGTCAAATCGCCCGCTCACCCCTGCCTGGCAAGCCACGCTTGCAGCTCAGCCAGGGTGAAGGGCCAACCCAGTTCACGCCCCGCCTCATCGCGCAGTACTGGAATACGGACCCGATAGGTTGCCAGCCACTGCTCATCATCCATGATGTCGCACTGGCGAGTGTCGGCCGCAAGACCGGCCTGCTCCACCAGCGCCCACGCCTGTTCGCACAGGTGGCAACCGTCGGTGTGAAACAGGATCAGCATCAGGCCTGGGCCTCCGCATGGGTGATGATCCAGCAGTTGTGGATATGCTGGTTGCGCTCGAAATCCTTGGGTCGGGTCTTGCCGGTGATGTTCTGGGCCTTGAGACCGATGGCCTCGAGACCGGCCAGATCCATCTTGAAGTGGCGCTTGTTGTTGGAGAACACCAGGGTGCCACCCGCAGCCAGCAGCCGCTTCAGGTGCTGCATCAGCAGCATGTGATCGCGCTGCACGTCGAAGCTCTCGTCCATCCGCTTGGAGTTGGAGAAGGTGGGCGGATCGATGAAGATGAGGTCGTACTGCTCGTCCGCCTCGGAGAGCCACTTCAGGCAGTCGGCCTGCACGAACTTGTGCTCTCGGCCCACCAGCGAGTTGAGGCGCATGTTGTCTTGTGCCCAGTTGAGGTAGGTGCGTGACATGTCCACCGTGGTGGTCTCGCTGGCACCGCCCAACCCAGCATGCACGGTGGCACTGCCGGTGTAGGCAAAGAGGTTCAGGAAGCGCTTGCCCTTGGCCATCTGACCCAGCATACGGCGAGTCTGACGGTGGTCGAGGAACAGACCTGTGTCGAGATAGTCATAGAGATTGACCCACAGACGGGCGCCGTACTCCTGCACTTCCATCCGGTGCTGCTCTTCGGAGAGCTTCTGGTACTGCTGTTTGCCTTCCTGACGCTCGCGCACCTTCAGGATCACCTTCTCGCCGTCCATGCCGGTCACCTTGATGGCTGCCTGCACCATGTCGAGCAGGCGCTGACGGGTCTTCTGGGCGGGAATGTCCTTGGGCGCCGCGTACTCCTGCACCACCAGATAGTCCTGATAACGGTCGATGGCGGCGTTGTACTCCGGCAGATCGGCGTCATAGAGGCGATAGCAGTCGAGGTTCTCTTTCTGTGCCCACTTCTCCAGGGTCTTCAGATTCTTGCGCAGACGGTTGGCAAAGTCCTGCGCCACCTCTTTCTGGGAAGCAACGGAGTCCTGTGCAATCTGGTAGTTGCGCAGCTGACACTCGAGGGCGCCGTTGAACAGGCGATATTGCTTGTCGGCGCGCAGACGCAGACAGCTCAAGAGCTCGGGGGATGCGGAAAGAATGGAGACTTTCCAGCCCTGGAAGCTGCGACGCAGGGCATCACCGAGGGCCTGGTGGACTTCCAGCAGTGCCGGGAACTCGCCAAGACGCTCGCCATAGGGGGGGTTTGAGATCAGCATGCCGACCTGACGGGCCTCCCCTTCCACTGCCGGCATCGGCAGCGGGTTTTCCAGCGCGGTGACGTCGGCCTGTTTGAAGGTGATGAGATGGGCCACGCCGGCGGCTTTGGCGTTGTCGCGGGCTTTGAGCAGCACGCGGCTGTCGGCATCGCAACCAAACAGCTTCACCTCGCAGCGCTGCATGCCGCGCTTGGCCCGTACCTGAGCCTCCATCAGCAGGCTCTGCCACAGCTCGCTATCGTGTTGCAGCCAGCGATCGAACCCGAAACGCTCACGGCGCAGGGCCGGTGCCATGTCGGCGGCGATAAAGGCAGCTTCCACCAGCAGCGTACCGGAGCCACACATGGGGTCCATCATGGGCTCGCCGGCCCAGCCGCTACGGGCAATCATGGCAGCGGCCAGGTTCTCTTTGAGCGGCGCCTCGCCGGTGCCCTGGCGGTAGAAACGCTGGTGCAGCGCGGGGCCTGACAAGTCCAGCGTGATATTGGCCTTGCCCTTGCCCAGGTGCGCCATGATGCGAATATCCGGCGACTTCTTATCCACGTCAGGACGCACGTGACCGCGCTTGGTGAAACGATCGACGATGGCATCCTTGATCTTCAGGGCACCGTACTGGGTATTGCGAATGGCCGGATTGGTACCGGTAAAATCCACGGCAATGGTGGAGGTACCGGAGAAGTGCTCTTCCCAGGGAATGGTGTGAGCACCCAGATAGAGATCCAGGTCGTCATTCATCTGGAATTCGGACAGCACCAGCACGATGCGGGAGGCGAAACGGCTCCACAGACAGGCCTTGTAGCCAGTGGCCAGTTCGCCTTTGAAATGCACGCCAGCCACGGTCTCACGGACCTGCTCTGCGCCCAGGTTGGTCAGCTCGACGGCCAACAGGTTTTCCAGCCCTTTGGGGCAGGTTGCAAAAAATTCTTTCATCACGCTCACGGGGAACCCATAAAAATAGTGCCGTATTATACCTTAAGCCGCGATCCGGAGCAGCAAAAGCTTGCCAGTAACGACATAAACCGAGGGTATCTGACATGCGCCGCCTCCGACCTTTTGGCCGTTCTGGCGAGGCATGCGCGCAGGAAGGATCTCACGAATAAAAAATGTACCAGCCGCTCGGCAAGTTCAAACAATAACCAGGTGTACTCCGGCATCTCTTATTGGCACGGCATTACCTTGCTGAGGCTGCAACCATATATGACATGGCCATGGTCAGGAATAGGTGATCTATCCCGCTGCCATATCTGACAGGCGTCAAACAAGACTCAACTCGTTATTATTTCCCACGACAGAGCAAGTCCTTTCTGTAAACCCCGTGTTTGGCCCTCCCGTTATCGTCCGTAAACGGGAGGGCCATTTTTTCCTCCTCTCTCTGTTCATATCGCTATTGTCCGACTGTCACATCTATCAGGTTTCAAGAGAAACTACAGGATTTAGAATAACCCCGTGTTGTTGATACAACCGCTTATTCCTCCTGTAGTGTGTGTTTGCCGCCCTCTTATCAAATTGATCGGAGGGCATTTTTTGCACAAAAGCAGTCACCTGAAATAATCAAGGCTAATGATAGGAACAGAATGGGGACGAGTGAGTGTTCATTAGGATGAACCGAAGGAGAGGATAAAGGCTTGCTATAAAATAACCCGAGATTCAACTCACCTGGCGATATTGCGCCTGTGCCACCGGCCTTGGGCTCATGCGATTGTTCATCACCTTGATAACACCAAAACGGGGCAGTGTCTTGCTGGTGGTCAATATCAGATCGTCAGTCAGGTTCAAACAGACGCTGGCCTGTTCACCGGCTTCGATCACCAGAAACTCCCCTTTGCCGTGAGGAGTGCCCATGCACACCAGCGCACCGGTTTCGGGAATAATGGCGGGGTGGGTTTCCCCAAAGAACCAGCTTTGTGGCATCAGGGGTTTGTAAAAGCGGCTGACGGCGATAGCATTGAGTACCAGCTGAACCTGATGCGGTACGCTCCACTCCAGTTCGGCAACCCTGTCCATCAGCTGATAATAGAGCGCCGCATCATCCACGCAAAAAGGCTGGGTGGTGAAGGAGCTGGGCACCAATTGTCGCCCTTTATATTCGGTGGCGAAGATCATGCGATCGGATAAATCCAGCATCAGACGATCATCATGAGCATCATAATGCCACTGCCAATTGTCATTGGGTTGGATACACATGCAGGTGCCCTTACTGAAAGTCGTTACTCGACTTTATTCCATGTCGAGAATTTCAGCAACTTTAAATAAAGGGCACCGATTTATTTCTTATATATGGGTCACAATCTCTTTGACCAGATCCGGGCCCTTATAAATAAAGCCGCTGTAAATCTGGACCAGACTGGCACCCGCAGCCAGCTTCTCGCGGGCCGCCATGGCACTGTCGATGCCACCGACGCCAATAATGGGCAGCGCACCATCCAGTGCTTTGGCCAGCTGGCGGATCACTTCGGTGCTCTTGTGCTGCAAAGGACGACCGCTGAGGCCACCCGCTTCAGCGGCATGGGGCATGTCATAAATCATGTCGCGCTCAAGGGTAGTATTGGTGGCAATCACCCCATCAATGCCATTTTTTATCAGAGATGCGGCCACCTGATTAATTTCATCCGGAGTCAAATCCGGCGCAATTTTAACGGCCAGTGGCACGTATTTCTTATATTGCGCGGCCAGCTCCTGCTGACGAACCTTGAGGGCAGCCAACAGTTCATCCAGCGCATCGCCATATTGCAGTGAACGCAACCCCGGCGTATTGGGAGAAGAGATATTGACGGCAATATAACCGGCATGGTCATACACCTTGTCCATGCAGATCAGGTAATCATCCTTGCCCTGCTCGATGGGGGTGTCCTTGTTCTTGCCGATATTGATGCCGATCACCCCCTGATATTTGGCTTTCTTGACCTGGGCAACCAGATGGTCGACCCCTTTGTTGTTGAAGCCCATCCGGTTGATGATCCCCTCTGCCGGAATAACCCGGAACAGACGCGGCTTGTCATTGCCGCTCTGGGGTCTGGGGGTGACGGTACCGACCTCGATAAAGCCGAACCCCATGGCCCCGAAGGCATCGATACACTCGCCATCCTTGTCCAGACCGGCCGCCAGACCCACCGGATTGGCAAAAGAAAGCCCCATGACAGTGACGGGGCGTTTGGGCAAGGAGTGGCGGAAGAAACAATCAAGCGGCGTACCGAGAAGGCGGGGCAAATATTTGATGGAGAGATCGTGCGCCTGTTCCGGGTTGAGCTTGAACAGGAAATGCCTGGCGAGAGGGTACAGCATGTTTGCTCCTTAAAAAAAGCCCCGGCAACTGGCCGGGGCTTTGGGTGTGATACCGCTGTCATGCCTTAACTGGCAATCACAGTGCTCGGCAATTCAACTGGAGCAGGTTCAACTCCCGCAAGGCCACCGAGAACTTGGCGAACTCATGGGTACTGGTGGTCTTGAAGTCGGCCAACATGTGGGTCCAACGGGACAAGAGTTGCTCATGCTCCGAAATCCAGTCGGCCAGTATGGTAGCGCATTCTCCCTGATCTTTGCACCCTTCCAGCACCACGGAAGTGAGGCTGCGCTGCTGCCAGTCCAGATCTTCACGGAAGGAGGCCCGCGCCATCGCCTGCCAGTGGTTGCCCACCGGTTGATGGTTGATCTGGTCGAGGAACCAGTGCAGATCCAGCTTGGCACCGAGGCGATAGTAGACGTTGGCGGCACGCAGGATGTCGGTCTTGTGCTCCGCGGCGATCTGCGCCAGATCCAGGCTGGAGAAGAGGCTGCTCATGTGGGCCACCTGACGGGCGATGGCTTGTGGCACTTGCTTGGCCACCAACGCCGCGACCGCCTGCTGGTGCTCGGCCACTTCGCTCTCGTCCATCACCTCGTAGAGGTGCTGACCCAGCGTCTCGAAGGCCGGACGGAAGAAGGCGATGTTCTCGCTGATGCTCCAGCTGCGATTGCGGGCGCGCAGGAACCAGCGGGTGGCGCGGCGCACGATGCGACGGCTGTAGAACATCAGCTCGAGCTGGGTCTCTGCCCCCACCAGGTTGTCGCACCCTTCGATGTCACGCCACAGCTGGTTGAGGCCAAATACCTCGCGGGCCATGGCGAAGCAGCAGGCCACTTCCGCCACCGAGGCACCGGTCTCGTCCTTCATCCGGCTGGCGAAGTTGAGCCCCATGTCGTTGACCAGCATGTTGGCCACCCGGGTCGCGATGATCTCCCCGCGCAGCGGATGCTGGGCCAGTGCCGCACCGAACTGCTGCTGCAGCTTGGCCGGGAAGCTGGTCACCAGCATGTTGGCGAGGAAGGGCTCGTCGGTCACTTCCGGGCAGTTGAGCTGCTCTTTCAGTACCATCTTGCCATAGGCCACCAGCACCGCCAGTTCGGGACGGGTCAGCCCCTGCCCCGCCGCCATCCGCTCGGAGAGCTCCTCGTCGGAGGGCAGGAACTCCAGGGCGCGGTCCAGTTTGCCTTCCCGCTCCAGCCCCTGGATGAAACGCTGCTGCTCCTTGAGCTGCTCGGCGCCGCGGAAACTGGTCACCGAGATGGACTGGGACTGGCGATAGGCGTTGGTGATGACAATCTGCGCCACGTCGTCGGTCATCTCATAGAGCATCTGATTGCGCTGCTTGAGGGTCAGGTCACCGGCCGCCACCAGCTGGTTCAGCAGGATCTTGATGTTCACCTCGTTGTCGGAGCAATCCACCCCGCCCACGTTGTCGGTGAAGTCGGTGTTGATGCGACCGCCCTGGCTGGCGTACTCCACCCGGCCGAGCTGGGTAAAGCCGAGGTTGCCGCCCTCACCCACGATGCGGACCCGCAGATCGCGGCCATTGACCCGCAGCACATCGTTGCTGCGATCGCCCACTTCGGCGTCGCTCTCGCGGGAACTCTTCACATAGGTGCCGATGCCGCCGTTCCACAGCAGATCCACGTTCAGGCAGAGCAGCGCCTTGATCAGCTCGTTCGGGGCCATGCTGGCCTTGTCAGTACCGAGCAGGGTCTGGATCTCGGGGCTCAGCTTGATGGACTTGGCCGAGCGCAGGAAGATGCCGCCCCCTTGGGATATCAGCTCCCGGTTGTAGTCATCCCAGCTGGAGCCGGGCAGCTCGAACAGGCGCTTGCGCTCGACGAAGCTCTTGGCCGCATTGGGGGTCGGGTCGATGAAGATGTGCATGTGGTTGAAGGCGCCCACCAGCTGGGTGTGCTCGGAGAGCAGCATGCCGTTGCCAAACACGTCCCCCGCCATGTCGCCGATGCCGACGCAAGTGAAGTCGGTGGTCTGGCAGTTGACGCCGATCTCGCGAAAATGCCGCTTGACCGATTCCCAGGCGCCACGGGCGGTGATGCCCATCTTCTTGTGGTCATAGCCGACCGAGCCGCCGGAGGCGAACGCATCGCCCAGCCAGTGGCCGTATTCGAGGCTTATCTCGTTGGCGATGTCCGAGAAGGTCGCGGTGCCCTTGTCGGCGGCCACCACCAGGTAGTAGTCATCCTCGTCGTGACGCACCACGGATTTCGGCGGGATCACCTCGCCGCCGATGATGTTGTCGGTCACATCGAGCAGGCCGCGAATAAACAGGCGATAGCAGGCCTTGCCCTCTTCCTGGATGGCGGCACGGGGGGCCCCCGCCGGCATCTGTTTGCAGTAGAAGCCGCCCTTGGCACCGACTGGCACGATGACGGTGTTCTTCACCTGCTGGGCTTTTACCAGACCCAGCACTTCGGTGCGGAAGTCCTCCTTGCGATCAGACCAGCGCAGACCGCCACGGGCCACCTTGCCCCAGCGCAGGTGCACCCCTTCTACCCGCGGCGAGTAGACGAAGATCTCGAACTTAGGCAGCGGCAGCGGCATGTCGGTGATGCTGGAGGGGGCCAGCTTGAAGGAGATGTAGGGCTTGATGTTGCCCGCCTTGTCCAGCTGGTAGTAGTTGGTGCGCAGGGTGGCGTCGATCATCTCCACATAGCGGCGGATGATGCGATCGTCGTCCAGGTTGGCGACCTGATCCAGCTTGGCGGCGAGCTGCTCGTGCAGCTTGATCTGTACCTTGGCTTCCTGCTTGCCGGCCGGATCCAGGCGCTGTTCGAACAGGGTGAACAGCAACTGGGCGATATCCGGGTAGCGAGTCAGGGTCTCTTCGATATAGGACTGGCTGAAGGAGACGCCGGTCTGACGCATGTATTTGGCATAGGCGCGCAGCACCGAGACCTGACGACCGGTGAGGCCGGCCCCCAGCACCAGGCGGTTGAAGCCGTCATCTTCCAGTTGCTTGTTCCAGATGGCGGCGAAGGCCTGCTGGAAGCGCTGCTGGCTCTGCTCCAGATCGAACGGCTGCTCGCCATGCAGCAGCATGGAGAAATCGAGGATCCAGAAGATGTCACCCGCCGGGGTGCGCACCTGATACGGGGTTTCGCCGATGACGCGCAGCCCCATGTTTTCCAGCATCGGCAGCACATCGGAGAGGTGGATGGGTTCGGTGCGGTGGAACAGTTTGAGGCGGACCCGGCGATCGTTCTCCTCCTCCTGAGCGCGGTAGAACAGCATGCCGAGCGGATTGGCCTCGCTCAGGTTGTCCAGCTCCATGATGTCGGCCACGGCGGAACCCGGCAGCACGTCTTCCTTGTAGGCGCGGGGGAAGGCGGTGCTGAAACGGCGGCGCAGTTCGTTGCCGCGGGCTTCACCGTAGTGAGAGAGCAGCACGGAGTCGAGGCGATCATCCCAGCTGCGGGCCGCTTCAATCAGGTTGTTCTGTACTTCGTTCACATCCACATCCACGTTGTTGTTGTTGACCCGCACTATGTAGTGGGTCCGTGCCAGCACGCCCTCGGTGAAGTAGACGTTGAACTCCACCTCTTCGCTGCTGCCAAAATACTTCTGCAGGATCTGCTGGGTCTTGACCCGCAGCGCCGTGTTGTAGCGCTCCTTGGTGACATAGACCATGCAGGAGAAGAAACGGCCGTACACGTCGCGGCGCACGAACAGGCGCAGCATGTCGCGCTCCTGCATCTCCAGCACGCCAAGACCGGTGGCCAGCAGCTCCTCTTCACGGGCCTGGATCAGCTCATCGCGCGGGTAGGTTTCCAGCACGTTCAGCAGCGCCTTGTAGGCGTGGGAGCCCTTCTCGTGACCGGAGGCGGCCATGATGTGCTCGAGACGGTGACTGATGAGCGGGATCTGGGTCGCGCTGGTGTTGTAGATGGAGGAGGCATAAAGGCCGATGAAGCGATCCTCTCCCACCACCTTGCCGTGCTCGTCGAAGCGCTTGATGCCGATGTAGTCCACATACGCCGGGCGATGCACCCGCGACTTGCTGTTGGACTTGGTGAGGATCAGCAAATCAGAACTCAGCGCCGCGTGACGGGCACTGGCGGGCATGTTGCCAAGGCGCTGCCCCGCTTCCTTGATGGAGTTCTTCATCAGACCCAGGCTGGAGTCCGCCTGGGGCAGAATTTCGTGATCCCCCTCCACCGCCTTGACGTCGTAACGGCGATAGCCCATCAGGGTGAAGTTATGGGCCGCTACCCACTTGAGGAAGGCAACGCAGGAGTCCACTTCGGCCTGACTGACCGGGTTCTTGCGCTTGGGCAATTCGTCGATGATCTCGTTCAAACGTGCCAGCATGGGCTGCCAGTCACCGACTGCCAGGGCCACTTCACCGGCCACGGAATTGAGCTCGGCGGTCAGCCCTTCCATCTGCTCCTCGCTGGTGAGGTGATCGATTTCGATGAGGAAGGCGGTCTCGACCGAGGTCTGTTCGGCGCTGTTGTCGAGATCCAGAATGGCGCTGATCTTGCCTTCGTTGCCGCGAATGAGGTGCAGCGGCTGGTGCAGCATCATGTGCGCCGTGATGCCCCGGCGCTTGAGCGCCATGCGGATGGAGTCCACCAGGAAGGGGGAGTCCTGCAGGATGATCTCGACGATGGTATGGGGAGACTGCCAGCCATGGCGGGTCAGCTCGGGATTGTAGACTCGGATATAGGGGGAGGTCGAGGTGCGCTGGTTGAGCGCATTCCACAGGCTGAGCGCGGCACCATAGAGATCGCTGTCATTGCGATCGTGCAGATCGGTGCTCGCCATGTTGCCGTAGAACTTGGCGACGAAACACTCGACCAGGGAGGCACTCTTCTTGGGCAACTTCTGATGGATCAGGCTGAGAACGTTTTCGAGCAGAACTGAGGTAGGGGCGTCTTTCAATGCCATTTCTATATTCCTTATCGGACGACATTAACCACCGACACAGAGACATCCACCCTGGATGCCCACCGGTACAGAGTTGCTGCGAAGTGTAATGTCTTGGATCAAGGAAGGCGAGCAAAGGTGATAATGAGTTGTTAAAAACAAGGGTCAGATCACGCCTTAAGCTGTGAAATATTTTGCCGTTCTGGCAAAAAACAGAAAATCCCACTGGATGGTTACGGATTTACCGGATAGATAGTGACTTAAAGCAGTGAATTGCGCGGAAATATGTTCAAGTTTTGTTAATTTATGCGTTCGAGGCTGATAAAGCGATAATCGTCCTGGGTTTTGAGGCGAAAATAGCCATGTACCCCGCTGATGGCGACGAAAGGCCGGATTTTCTCAATGCCCAGCTCCAGGGTCAGCCCCTGCTCGCTGCGTACCACCAGACGTTTGGCATGGCCCTGATACATCAGCATGACCTCGTCGTGGCTCAGGGACAGGCGAAAGGTAAACTGCTTCACGATGACTCCTCTGGTCTGATAAACGGCCCGGGGGTTGAAAGGGTGGGAGATGGCTCCCCCACCCCGTTGGGTTTACTGCTGCAGTGCCTTGTTCACTTTCTCGAACAGATCCCGTGCCAGCCCCTCGAGGTTGGCCAGACGGGTCAGCTCGGTGCGGATCAGCGCCTTGCGCCCCTCATCGAGCCGCTTGAACTGAATGAGCGGGGTGATGAGGCGGGAGGCCACCTGCGGGTTGACCTCGTTGAGCTCGATCAAGAGATCGGTCAGGAAGCGGTAGCCGCGACCATCGCGCGCATGGAACTGCACCTGGTTGTTCATGGCAAAGCTACCGATCAGCGCACGTAGCCGGTTCGGGTTGCGGATGCTGAAGGTAGGATGCGCCATCGCCAGCTTCACCTCCTCCAACACGTCTTCCGCCGGCTTGCTACCCACCAGTCGCAACCAGTTGTCCAGCACCAGCCCGTCCTTGGCCCACTTGCCTTCGAAATCGGCCAGCAGCTCGGAGCGGCACGGCAACAGATGGCTGTTGGCCACCTGCAGCGCCGCCAGGGTGTCGGTCATGTTGTCGGCGGTGGCATATTGCTGGCGTACCAGCAGATCGGCACTGCCGGCGTCGAGCGCCGCCAGATAGCCCAGCACGACGCCCTTGAGCGCCCGCTTGGCCATGTCGGCATGCACCACCTGATACGCCGGCAGGCGCAACGCCTCGTAGCTGCTTGTCAGACGGGCACCGAAGGCGTGGGCCAGCGAGGTGTGGATCTCGTTGCGAACCTGATGGATGGCGTCGATGTCGGCCACCTCGAACAGCTCGGCCAGGGTCGCCTCACCCGGCAGCGCCAGGATCTCCGCCTTGAGGGCCGGGTCCAGCTCGCCGTCATCCAGAATGGCGACAAAGGCCGCCAGCAGAGTCTGGGAGAGTTCAACCCCCTGCCCATGCTGCACCCGGGCCACGCCGTCGATGACCGCCTTGTTGATCAGCATCTGCGCCGCATCCCAGCGAGCAAACTCGTTGCGGGCATGGCGCATCAGGAAGGCCAGCGCCTCGTCGCTGTAGTCAAAATGCAGCTTGACCGGTGCCGAGAAATCACGCAGCAGGGAGGGCACCGGCTTGACCGCCACCCGATCGAAGACGAAGGTCTGCTGTGCTTCCAGCACGTCGAGTACGTTGCCAATGGCCTTGCCCTGATACTGCAGCGGAATGACGGCCCCTTGCTCATCATAGAGTTCGATATCGAGCGGAATGTGCAGCGGCAGTTTTTGCGGCTGATCCTGGGTCGGCGGGGTGTGCTGGCTCACGTGCAGGCGATAGACGCCGCTTTCGGCATCGTACTCGTCGGTCACGGTGAGCTCAGGGGTACCGGACTGGCTGTACCAGCGGCGGAAGCGGCCGAGATCGACCCCGGAGGCATCTTCCATCGCCTGCACGAAGTCGTCACAGGTGACGGCCTGACCGTCAAAGCGCTCGAAATAGAGGCGCATGCCTGCCTGGAAGGCGGCCTCACCCAGCAGGGTGTGCAGCATGCGGATCACTTCCGAGCCCTTCTCGTAGACGGTCAGGGTGTAGAAGTTGTTCATCTCGATCACCACATCCGGGCGGATGGGGTGGGCCATGGGGCCGGCATCTTCGGCAAACTGCGGGCCGCGCACGGTGCGCACGTTATTGATGCGATTGACCCCGCGTGAGCCCAGATCGGAGGAGAACTCCTGATCCCGGAACACCGTCAGCCCCTCTTTCAGGCTGAGCTGGAACCAGTCGCGGCAGGTGACGCGGTTGCCGGTCCAGTTGTGGAAGTATTCGTGGCCGATCACCCGCTCGATGCCGTGGTAGTCGCTGTCGGTAGCGGTAGCCGGATTGGCCAGCACGAACTTGGAGTTGAAGATGTTGAGCCCCTTGTTCTCCATGGCGCCCATGTTGAAGAAGTCCACCGCCACGATCATATAGATGTCGAGGTCGTACTCGAGGCCAAAGCGCTGCTCGTCCCAGCGCATGGAGTTGATGAGGCTCTCCATGGCGAAACCGGCGCGGTCCAGGTTGCCCTTGTCGACGAAGATCTCGAGGACCACCTTGCGGCCGCTCTTGGTGGTGTAGTGGCTGCGTTCAACGTCGAAGTCCCCGGCCACCAAGGCAAACAGGTAGCTCGGCTTGGGGAAGGGATCCTGCCACTGCACGAAGTGGCGGCCGTCACCCAGATCGCCGCTGTCGACCTTGTTGCCGTTGGAGAGCAGGAAAGGGAACTGGGATTTGTCGGCGGTGATGCGGGTGCTGTAACGGGCCAGAATGTCGGGCCGGTCCAGGTAATAGGTGATACGCCGGAACCCTTCTGCCTCGCACTGGGTGCAGTAGGCGTCGCCGGACTTGTAGAGCCCTTCCAGCGCGGTGTTGGCAGCCGGATCCAGCAAGGTCACGATGGTCAGTACGCACTCGGCCGGCAAGTTGAACAGAGTCAGACTGCTCTCGCCCTGCTCGTACTGGGTGAAGGGCACCCCGTCCACGCTGACGCTGTGCAGGGAGAGCCCCTCCCCATCCAGCACCAGCGGTTCATTGTGCTCGCCATTGCGCCGCAGACGGGAGATGGCGGTCACCTGGGTCAGCGGCTCCTGCAGTTGAAAGTCGAGATCGATGCTGTCGATCCAGTAGAGCGGAGCCCGGTAATCCTGGCGATATTTGGCCGTCATGGCCTGGGAGTGATCGGTCATTATTGTTTGCTTCCACGCTTGTAATTGACGTGTCAGAGGCTGTCACAACCGGTTGGCAGGGTCAAATAGTTTGCATTCAGGCAAAAGAAAGGGCGACCTCAGTCGCCCTTGTTGATTAATTGACTCGCCGATGATCAGCTGCGTTTGCTGAGCTTGGCCAGGTCCGCCGTGATGTTGGCAGCCTCGACCAGATACTCGTCGGGCGCCTCGAAATCGGCAGGCAGTTCATCCAGACTCTTCACCGCCGGCTTGCCGAGACGGGCAAGACGCTCGTTGGTGCGCTTGAGAGCCTTCTCGTCCTGCTTGGCCTGATCCGCCAGACGTTCCGCCTCGTTGAGGGAGACCGACTTCTTGTCTTTCTCCTCCTTGTAGTCGGCAATGTCCTGCATCACGTAGGCAAACTCCGGATCCTTGTTGATCCGTGCCTCATGGGCAGACTGCAGCTTGGGCAGCAAACTGGCGAAGTTGCCGAGCTTGTCGTACTTGGCCGATGCAATCTTGTCCCACGGCAAGGCGTTGAACTCGCGGCTCTCGCCCGTCTCTTCCGGTGCTACCGCAGTCGGGAAGCTGATGTCCGGAGCGACGCCCTTGTTCTGGGTGCTGCCACCGTTGATCCGGTAGAACTTGGCGATGGTGTACTGCACATGACCGAGCGGCTGCTCGTAGAAGTCATACACCTTGGCGAGGCTGCGATGCTGCTGCACCGTGCCCTTGCCGAACGAGTTCTCGCCGAGGATCAGGGCACGGCCGTAATCCTGCATGGCGGCGGCAAAGATCTCGGAGGCCGAGGCGCTGTAGCGGTCGATCATCACCGACATGGGACCGCCGTAGTAGACGTTGCCGTCGTCATCACCGTTGACGGTGATGCGGCCCATGTGATCCCGGATCTGCACCACAGGACCGCTGGCAAAGAACAGGCCGCTCAGGGCAGAGGCTTCGGTCAGCGCACCGCCGCCGTTGCCACGCAGATCGACGATGAGGCCATCGATCTTCTGCTTGTTGAGGCTGGAGAGCTCCTTGATCACGTCGTCGTGCAGGTTGACGTAGAAACTCGGGATCTCAAGCACCCCGATCTTCTTGCCTTCGGCGGTGATCACCTTGGACTTGGCGGCTCTGTCTTCCAGCCGCACCTTGTCGCGCACCAGCTCGATCTGCTCAGTCTTGGCGGCGGCGCCTTTGCCGCGCTGGATCTCCAGCTTCACCTTGCTGCCTTTTGGTCCCTTGATGAGTTCGACCACGTCATCGAGACGCCAGCCGATCACATCGACAATCTTGCCGTCGTCCTGCCCTACCCCGACAATCTTGTCATCAGGCTTGAGGTGATTGGACTTGGCAGCCGGACCACCGGGCACCAGGGAGCGAATGACGGTGAAGTCATCCTCGGCCTGCAGCACGGCACCAATCCCCTCCAGCGAGAGGTTCATCTCGGTGTTGAAACGATCGGCGCTGCGCGGAGACAGATAGCTGGTGTGCGGTTCGATGGCGCGGGCGAAGGAGTTCATGAAGAGCTGGAACACGTCCTCGCTCTCGGTCTGGGACATCCGCTTGATGGCGTTGTTGTAACGCTTGCCAAGCAGTTCCTTGATCTCGGGCCACTCCTTGCCGCTGAGCTTGAGGCTCAGGGCATCGAATTTGACCCGCTGGCGCCACAACTCGTTGAGTTCGGCTTCGTCTTTCGGCCAGGCCGCCCCTTCCCGATCAAAGATGTAGTTGTCGGGCTGGGTAAAATCGAAAGGAGTATCGAGCAGTTTGAGGGCGTATTCGAACCGCTCATAACGCCGCTGCTGACTCAGATTGAACATCTCGTAAGCCGGTGCCAGCCGTCCTCTCTCGAGGTCGGTGTCAAAACCGGTACGGTACTTTTCAAAGCGGCTGATATCAGAGGCCAGAAACAGGTTGCGGCTGTAGTCCAGATTCTCCAGATACTTGTCAAAGATCACGGAGGAAAAGGCATCGTCCAGCTTGAACTGCTTGTAATGCGAGCGGGTAAACAGATTGGCAATTCGCTTGCTAGCCGTAGCATGTTGGCTCTCCTGAGCCAACACAGGCAAATCACTTTCCTTGAGCACCGGCTCGATGGCCTGTGCAAGCCCGGCAAGCGCCAGGCTACAGGCAACGAGGGAAAAACGAATTACGCCATGCTTCAACATTTGTCTCCTTAGAGAACCAGGTGCTCGAATTTGACCCGCAGCATCATGCCGGTCTGCAATTGAACCTGAACGTCATCCTTGGTCACTTCCTTGATGGTGGCCGGCACCGGAGACTTGCCCAGCACAACCCGGACGCCCTGATCCACTTTCAGGGTAGCGGCATCCACTTTGACCAGCGGTGCTTCGACAGCAGCGGGAACAGCCTTGGGAGCGGCTTTCGGCTTGTCGGATTTGGCGGCAACATCGGCCTTGCGCGGGGCAGGACGACGTGGCTGCTTGGCCTTCTCTTCTTTGGTGTTGGTACGACGGCTGGCAAAGACACGTTCTTTGCTCTCTTTGAGGGCTTGCTTGGCATGCTCGATGTGCTCTTCGGTGAGCAGCTCGCCCGGATTGCCGTCCAGATCGACACGGGCCTGGCCGGCCTTGAGGCCATGCAGGTAACGCCAGCTTGAGGTGTATTGACGCAGAGCAGAACGCAGCATGGTCTTGGAGACTCTGGCGTCGTCAGCAAGACGCTCGGCCAAATCCTGGAAGATGCCAATCTTGAGCGGCTTGGCCTCTCCTTCAGCAATGAAGCAGGCCGGGAATTTCTCGACCAGGTAGGCAACGATCTCTTTACTGTTCTTCAGCTTCTCAGTGTTTTCCATGTATAACCTTGGCTTTCATATAAACGCGCGGGCACACCCGAGCACAACAAAGGCCCCATTATAGAGAGCTTGGGGCCTTTTGCGAACCATCAAGCAATGACTTAGAGCATGCTTTCCAAAATTTGCACCGTTTCTTCCAGTCCAATCCGGTCTTGCGCATCAAAGCGGTTAAAGATTGGACTATCGATATCCAGTACGCCAATGATCTCGCCACCACGCCGCAGCGGGATCACGATTTCGGCATTGCTGGCACCGTCGCAGGCGATATGGCCTTCAAACTGGTGCACGTCGTCGATGAGCTGGGTCTTGCCCTCGGCCACCGCCGTACCACACACCCCGCGTCCGACCGGAATGCGCACGCAGGCCGGCTTGCCCTGGAACGGGCCGAGCACCAGGGTCTCGCCCTGCAACAGGTAAAAGCCGACCCAGTTGATGTCGGCCAGCTCCTGGTTGAGCAGTGCAGACAGGTTGGCCAGGTTGGCGATGAGATCCGGCTCCCCTTCCAGCAATGCCTGGGCCTGCTGGTTGAGGGTGCGATAAAATGCTTGTTTTTCAATCATGATTAAATGAACTTCACTCCCTGACAATCAGTGCAAGGTAACGCCCCGCCTGAAAAATTCAAATCAATTTTCACCTCACCCCCCATCCTTTCTTCAATCAGGCGAGGCATTTAGCGGGCAACGGAGAGCGCCAGTTGCTGGCGCTGGCCATTGCTCCACTCGATATTGAGCAGCCAGACCATCAGCGGCGAGGTGCAGGATCCCACCAGGGTAGTCCCCTGCCAGCCCTGCTCGGTGGCCTCAAAGTTGACCGGAATGGTCCCCATGAACATGTCCCGCCCCTCCAGCCACGCCTTCACCGGCGTCACGGCCGGATCGCCGCCCTGAAGCTGTATCACAAAGTCACGTTCGGCCTGCACCGGCAGCGAGACAACACGCACGGTCAACGGCTTGTCGCCCAGCCGGGTGTTGCAGCTGGTGTGGGACAGATCACAAATCTGATCTTTTTCTGATCCCGCCACCGCGGTCTGCGCGTTGTCGAACCAGGTTCGATAGGCAACCAATCCGAGCAAAATGGCCAATACGATCGCCAAATGGACAATTTTGCGTGAAGTGAGTCTCTCTTTCATGAAAAAACAGCCTTGTAAGATGTCTGAAAAATGACATTTTCGTGATCTCGCGCAAGGTAAATAATTGAACAGGCGAGACCCAACGGAGCCAAATATATCACTGTTTATACTGTTATTTTACCTGTCAGTTCAGTATCATTCCCATTGAATTTTCATTTAGCTACTTTTTGCTTTTCCTTTTATTAACAGTTGTTAACAAGAGAAAAGGCAGTAGCCAATGAAGTCGGTCCACGTCACTGGACACAAAATCAAACAACAGCAGCATCGGAAGCGGAATACAACGATGAGCCATACAACTAACCATCCTGAGTACAACTACACCGTTGTTCGCCAGTTCACCATCATGACGATTGTCTGGGGAATTGTCGGCATGTCGGTTGGCGTACTGATCGCAGCCCAGTTGATCTGGCCTGCCCTCAACTTTGATACTCCCTGGCTGACTTACAGTCGCCTTCGCCCTCTGCACACCAACGCGGTGATCTTCGCGTTTGGCTGTAGCGCCCTGATGGCGACCTCCTTCTATGTGGTGCAACGCACCTGTCAAACCCGACTGTTCGGCGGCAAGCTTGCCTCCTTCGTGTTCTGGGGCTGGCAGGCGATCATCCTCTCGGCCGCCATCTCGCTGCCGCTGGGATACACCACCTCCAAGGAGTACGCAGAGCTGGAATGGCCGATTGATATCGCCATCACCATCGTCTGGGTCGCCTATGCCGTGGTCTTCTTCGGCACCCTGGTCAAGCGCACCACCTCCCACATCTATGTGGCGAACTGGTTCTTCGGTGCCTTCATCATCACGGTGGCCGTGCTGCACATCGTCAACAACATGGAAGTACCGCTCTCGGGCATGAAGTCCTACTCCATGTACTCCGGCGCCATGGATGCCATGGTGCAGTGGTGGTATGGCCACAACGCGGTAGGCTTCCTGCTGACCGCCGGCTTCCTCGGCATGATGTATTACTTCGTGCCCAAGCAGGCGGGTCGTCCGGTCTACTCCTACCGTCTCTCCATCGTTCACTTCTGGGCGCTGATCTCCCTCTACATCTGGGCCGGTCCGCACCACCTGCACTATACCGCGCTGCCTGACTGGGCCCAGTCGCTGGGCATGGTGATGTCCTTGATCCTGTTCGTACCTTCCTGGGGCGGCATGATCAACGGCATCATGACCCTCTCCGGTGCCTGGCACAAACTGCGTTACGACCCCATTCTGCGCTTCCTGATCGTGTCCCTGTCGTTCTACGGCATGTCCACCTTCGAAGGCCCGATGATGGCGATCAAGACCGTCAACGCCCTCTCCCACTACACCGACTGGACGATCGGTCACGTCCACTCCGGTGCACTGGGCTGGGTTGCCATGGTCTCCATCGGTGCCGTGTACCACCTGATCCCGAACCTGTTCGGCCAGGGCCGCATGTACAGCATCAAGCTCATCAACGTCCACTTCTGGCTGGCTACCGTGGGCACCGTGCTCTACATCGTCGCCATGTGGATTTCCGGGGTGATGCAGGGTCTGATGTGGCGTGCGGTCAACGACGACGGCACCCTGACCTACAGCTTCGTAGAAGCGCTGCAGGCCTCTTATCCCTTCTACTTCGTGCGCTTCCTGGGTGGCTGCTTCTTTGTCACCGGCATGTTGCTGATGGCCTACAACGCCTATCGCACCATCACTGCGCCCAAAGGTTCCCTGGAACCTGTCGCACAGCCAGCATGATTGAAGAGGTCAAAGCATGAGCAACAATAACCGTCACGAGATCTTTGAAAAGAGCGTTCCCATGCTGGTGGTCGGCATCATATTTGCCATCAGCCTGGGGGGCCTGGTCGAAATCACCCCGCTGTTCTTCCAGAAGCAGACCACTGAGCCGGTCGAGGGCCTCAAGCCCTATACCGCTCTGCAAATGGAAGGGCGCGACATCTTCATCCGCGAAGGCTGCACCGTCTGCCACAGCCAGATGATCCGTCCGTTCCGCGCCGAAACCGAGCGTTACGGCCACTACTCGGTCGCCGGCGAAAGCGTGTGGGAGCACCCCTTCCTGTGGGGCTCCAAGCGTACCGGTCCGGATCTGGCCCGGGTCGGCGGTCGTTATTCCGACGACTGGCACCGTGCCCACCTGATCAACCCGCGCGACGTGGTGCCCGAGTCCAACATGCCCGCCTTCCCCTGGCTCGACACCAACGTGCTGACCGGTGAACTGACTGGCAAGAAGCTGGCCCTGTTCCGCGATCACTTCGGCGTACCCTACACGGATGCCGACATTCAGGATGCCGGTGAGGCCGTGAAGGGCAAGACCGAGCTGGATGCGCTGGTAGCCTATCTGCAATCACTGGGTCATGCCCTGAAATAAAGGAGTCAGGATATGGATTACGGCACATTTCGCGGCCTGTATACCCTGCTGTTGATGGCCATCATGATCGGCATCATCGTCTGGGCCTACAGCAAGCGCCGCAAGACCTCCTTCGACGAGGCTGCCAATCTGGTTTTTGCCGACGACGAGCAACCCAGTGCTGATAACAAGAACGCAGGAGCGAAACAATAATGAGCACTTTGTTTAGCATTTTTGTCACCGTCATCAGTCTGGGGACCATCCTCGGCTGCTTCTTGCTGCTGGTCTGGTGCCTGCGCGACAAGATGGGGGTGGAAGAGGGCAAGTCCATGGGACACGCCTTCGACGGCATCGAAGAGATCAACAACCCGCTGCCGAAGTGGTGGACCTACATGTTCCTCTTCTTCATCGTCACCGGTCTGGTCTATCTGATTGCCTTCCCGGGCCTTGGCAACTTCAAGGGCGTACTGGGCTGGCAGAGCTCCAACCAGGACGTACGCTCGCTGGCCGAGTCCAAGGCTGCGGCGGCCTCCGCCAAGGCTGAAGGGCGTGCGGTGGAGTACGATCGCGAGCTCATCAAGGCCGACGAGATCTACGGCGCCAAGTTCCGCGAGCTGGCCTATCAGGCTGATGGCAAGACCTATCGCGCCATCGAAGAGATCGCCGCCGATCCGGAAGCCCGCAAGGTGGGTCAGCGTCTGTTCCTGCAGAACTGCTCCCAGTGCCATGGCTCCGATGCCCGCGGTGGTCGCGGTTTCCCGAACCTGACTGACAGCGAATGGCAATGGGGCGGCGCGCCCGACCAGATCAAGACCACCATCATGGGCGGTCGCCAGGGCGTGATGGCAGCCTGGGGCGAGATCCTCGGCAAGGACGGGGTCAAGGAAGTGGCCTCCTACGTGCTGAGCCTCTCCGGTCGCAAGGTGGACATGGTGGAAGCCAAGAAGGGTGAAGCACGCTTCACCATCTGCGCCGCCTGTCACGGTCCGGACGCCAAGGGCGGCATCGCCTTCGGGGCGCCAGATCTCACCAACAACACCTGGCTCTACGGCGGTTCCCGTCAGGTGGTCGAGCAGACCATCACCCACGGTCGTCACGGCGTGATGCCGGCCTGGAAGGATATTCTGGGTGAAGACAAGGTGCACCTGCTCGCCTCCTACGTTTACAGCTTGTCCCACAACGACCAGCAAAATAAGCAGTAACATGTGATAAACACGTGATTACTCAGCAAAAAGCCTCGACTCTTCGAGGCTTTTTGTTATCTTGTGTTGACTGAAATTCCTCTGTTTCGTTAATCACTGGTTTCACGGTAGTAGCACTATGTCCCAACCCTGGTATCGCCAATTCTGGCCCTGGTTCATCATCGCCCTCCCGACCGCAGCCGTGATCGGCAGCATCAGCACGGCGATCATCGCCAGCAAGGATGGCGTCAACCTGGTGGCCGAAGACTATTACAAGCAAGGCAAAGAGATTAATCAGGATCTCAGCAAGTTTGATCGCTCCGAAGCCCTCAACATCCACATCGCGCTGGAGGTCAACGGCAACGAGCTGACCCTCAAGCCGCTGTCGGGGGATATCCCGGCCGGCCAGGCGCTCTACCTCTCCCTGTTTCACCCCACCCTCGCCGGCATGGACAGCGAGCACATGGTGACCGCCGACGGCAACGGCGTCTATCGCCTGCTGCTCGACAAACCGCTCACCGGTAAGTGGCATGTGCGGGTGGATGCCTTCAACCACGAATGGCGGCTGCAAGAGACTGTCCAGCTCCCCACCAAGGCCCCCGTCGAACTCGATCCCAAAGGACGCTGAGTCATGAGCCGTCCTGTTTACCATGACGCGCCGGCAGTGACCGGCGCTTCACTGTTTCTGCCGACAGGCCAGGCGGCCTGCGGCCAGCTGTCATGAGCGGCTGCTTTCACTGTGGTGAGCCGGTGCCCGCCGGCAGCCGCTATGCCCTCGAGATAAAAGGCATAGTCCAGCCCATGTGCTGCCCCGGTTGTCAGGCGGTGGCGGAAACCATTCTGGAGTGCGGCCTGGCCAGCTACTACGAGCACCGCACCGCCCCCGGCACCAAGGGCGAGCTGGTACCCGCAGAGCTCGCCGCCCTCACCCACTATGATCTGGCCGAAGTGCAGCAGGATTTTGTCACCGACAGCGCCACCGGCAGCCACAAGGTGCGCGAGATCCAGCTGACGGTGGAAGGCTTGACCTGCGCCGCCTGTGCCTGGCTCATCGAACGCCATCTGGGCAATCTGGCCGGGCTGTACTACATCAACGTCAACACCACCACCCACCGGGCCCGCATCAAGTGGGATCCGGACCGGCTCTCGTTGAGCGATATCCTCAAGGGCTTTGCCAAGATCGGCTATCGCGCCTACCCCTTCCAGACTCACCAGCAGGAAGCGCTCTATGCCAAAGAGGTGCGCAGCTACATGTTCCGGCTGGCACTGGCGGGGCTCGGCTCCATGCAGGTGATGATGTGCGCGGTGGCGCTCTACATGGACCTCTTCATCAGTGTCGAAGAGGAGTTCATGGTCTACTTCAAGTGGATAAGTCTGCTGCTCTCCACCCCCATCATGATCTACTCGGCCCAGCCCTTCTACGTGGGCGCCTGGCGCAGCCTCAGGCAGGGGCACCTCTCCATGGACGTGTCGGTGTCGCTGGCGCTGATCGGTGCCTTCGTCGCCTCCATGTGGGCCACCGTGTTCAATACCGGTGAGGTCTATTACGACTCCATCACCATGTTCGTCTTCTTCCTGCTGCTGGGGCGCTTCCTCGAGCTGCGGGCCAGACGCAAGGCCTCCGAGTCGAGCTCCAACCTGGCGCGGCTGGTACCCATCATGGCCACCCGGCTCGATGAGGAGGGTGAACACGAGGTGGCCGCCAAGACGCTGCAGGTGGGCGACCGGGTGCGAGTGCTGGCGGGGGCCACCCTGCCGGCGGATGGCATCATCCTGCTTGGGCAGGCCAGCCTCAACGAATCCATGCTGACCGGCGAACAGCTGCCGCTGCTCAAGCAGGCGGGGGATGCCGTCTATGCCGGCACCATCAACACCGACGCCCCCCTCGAGATCCGGGTCAGCCATCGCATCGAAGAGTCGCGCCTGGCCCAGATCATGCGGCTGCAGGATCACGCGCTGGACGACAAACCGGCCATCGCCCAGATGGCGGACGTGCTCTCTCGCCACTTCATTCTGGTGCTGCTGTTCATCGCCGCAGGGGTCTGGACCTTCTGGCATTTCCATCAGCCGGAGCAGGCCTTCTGGGTCACCCTGGCAGTGCTGGTGGCGACCTGCCCCTGCGCCCTGTCGCTGGCCACCCCCACCGCGCTCACCTCGGCCACCGCCCGCCTGACCCGTGCCGGCATCCTGCTGCGCCGCGGTCACGTGCTGGACGTACTGACCCGAGCCAACCGCATCGTGATGGACAAGACCGGCACCCTGACCACCGGCAACATCAGCCTCACCAGCACGGAGGCCCTGGGTAATCTCGACGCGGCGCGCTGCCATGCCATCGCCCGCGCCCTGGAGGCCTATTCCGAACACCCCATCGCCCGCGCCTTTCGCAGCAACGCCGCAGAGGACGCCGTGCTGCTGGCGGCCAGCAAGGTGACCCCCGTCATCGGACACGGTATCGAAGGGGTGATCGAGGGTCGCCACTATCGCCTCGGCAGTGCCCGCTGGCTCGGCATCAGCGATACCCACGCAGCGCAAGCGGACGGGCTAGTCATCTACCTGGCCGACGAGGACCGGGCGCTCGCCCGTTTCCTGCTGACCGACACCCTGCGCCCCGATGCGAAGGCATTGATCCAGGCCTTCAAGGCAGCCGGCCTCAAGACCACCATCCTCACCGGCGACAGCTCTGCCCAGGCCGACGAGGTGGCCCGCGAGCTGGGGGTCGACGAGCTGGTCAAGGGCGTCACGCCGGATGGCAAGCTGGCCTACCTCAAGGAGCACGAGGCCCGCGGTGACATCAGCATCATGGTGGGAGATGGCATCAACGACGCCCCGGTGCTGGCCGGTGCCCACGCCTCCTTCGCCATGGCCGGCGGCACCGACCTGGCCAAGAACAGCGCCGACGCCATTTTGCTGGCCGACGATCTCTCCCGCCTGCTGGATGCCCGCGCCCTGGCGCTGCGCACCCGCAAGATCATCAAGGAGAACTTCGCCTGGTCCATCGGCTACAACCTGCTGGTGCTGCCATTGGCGGCGAGCGGCTGGCTGCCTCCCTACGTGGCGGCGGCGGGCATGTCGCTCAGCTCCCTCATCGTGGTCACCAACTCCATGCGGCTCAACCGCTGAGCCGTGGCCACAAGGACAGACAGGGTGAAGGGAGCGGGCTCCTGTCAGGCTCCCTTCACCATCAAATCGACGGGTCTGCGGCCACCAAGGTGGTGTACCATGACCCCTTTCATTGCAAGGTTTGCTGCATGAACATCATCTTCGTCCTCATCCCCATCGCCATCCTCTTCGTCATCATCGCCGGCGCCGTCTTCTTCTGGGCCATTCGCTCCGAGCAGTTTGAAGATCTCGACCGCCAGGGTTCCAATATCCTGTTCGATGAAGAGCAACCCGCCCCCAAACACGCCGAGCACGAGCACAAAGATGACGGCCACCCTTGATCTGCTGGGCGCCCTGCTGGTGGGACTGGCTGGCGCCGGCCACTGCATCGGCATGTGCGGCGGTGTCTCCGCCGCCCTCTCCATGGCCATTCCTGCCGAGAAGCAGCACTTCTGGGGTCGGCTCGGTTACCTGCTCAACTACAACCTCGGCCGGATCTTGAGCTATGTGATTGCCGGTGCCCTGGTCGGGGGACTGCTGGCCACCACCAGTGAACTCGGCGCGGGCAAGCACGCCATCGCCGGCCTGCGGCTGGTGGCGGCCTTCCTGATGATTGCTCTCGGGCTCTATCTCGCCGGCTGGTGGCAGGGAGTGTTGCTGCTCGAGCGCATTGGCGCTAGGTTGTGGCCCCGCCTCAAGCCGCTGGCGGGCAAGTTCATCCCCTTCACCTCGGCCTGGCAGGCACTGCCGTTTGGCATGGTGTGGGGCTGGCTCCCCTGCGGGCTGGTCTACTCCATGCTGACCTGGAGCGCAGCGGCGGGATCCGCTGGCGGCGGAGCGCTGATCATGCTCTTTTTCGGTCTCGGCACCCTGCCGACCCTGTTTGCGCTGGGGGGGCTGGCGGATCGACTGCGCTACTGGCTGACCCTGCGCAGTTTGCGCCTTGGTGGGGCCCTGCTGCTCATCGCATACGGGCTGCATACCCTCTGGATCGGGATTGCGTCCTTTTGAAACCCTATCCAAAACGGATGAGTTGATGGTAAACTTGTTTGATATAAATCAATTATTCGTATGAGCCTATGATCCCGGAAAAGAAACCTGGCAGACGTATTCAGAGCGGTGGCTGTGCAATTCATTGCCAGGATTGCAGCATCAGCCAGCTCTGCATTCCCTTCACTCTGAACGACAACGAGCTCGATCAGCTGGACAGCATCATCGAGCGCAAGAAGCCGATCCAGAAGGGTGAAGAGTTGTTCAAGGCCGGCGATGAGCTTAAATCGCTCTACGCCATCCGTTCCGGGACCATCAAGTCATACACCATTACCGAGCAGGGTGACGAGCAGATCACGGCCTTCCACCTGGCTGGCGATCTGGTCGGCTTTGACGCCATCCACAAACAGGCGCACCCCTCCTTCGCCCAGGCGCTGGAAACCGCCATGGTGTGCGAGATCCCGTTCGACGTGCTCGACGATCTCTCCGGCAAGATGCCCAAGCTCCGCCAGCAGATCATGCGGCTGATGAGCAACGAGATCATGGGCGACCAGGAGATGATCCTGCTGCTCTCCAAGAAGAATGCCGAAGAGCGCCTTGCCGCCTTCCTGCACAACCTGTCGGTGCGCTTCTCCGAGCGTGGTTTCTCCGCCAAGGAGTTCCGCCTCTCCATGACCCGCGGCGACATCGGCAACTACCTCGGCCTCACCGTCGAGACCATCAGCCGCCTGCTGGGCCGCTTCCAGAAGTCCGGTCTCATCAGCGTCAAGGGCAAATACATTACCGTACTGGATCACGTCGCCCTCGGCGTCATGGCCGGTGCGACCCGCCCCCCCTGCGGTTAAGCTTCCTCTCTCTGGTGCCGGATCGGTTTACTCCGAAATTTGATCCGGCACACGTCCCCCCTTCTCCTCCTGAGCTAAGCTGTAATGGCTAAAGGTCTGCCATCATTGGTATTTTTGCCAAAGAGGAGGAGAACATGGTCAAGTACCGAAAAATCCTGGTGGTCATCAACCCGGAAGAAGAGCGGCAAATCGCCCTCGAACGTGCGGTCAAGGTAGCCGAGCTGGATGAAGGCGCCCAACTGACCCTGTTGCTCACCATTTACGACTTCTCGTATGAAATGACCGCCATGCTGTCGGTGGATGAGCGGGAAGAGATGCGCCACGGGGTGATTGCCCAGCGCCGCGAATGGCTCGACGACATCCTCAAACCCTACCGTGCCCGTGGACTGGATTGCGAGATCAAGGTGGTCTGGCACAACCGTCCCTTCGAATGCATCATTCAGGAAGTGCTGGAGCAGCGCCACGATCTGGTGGTCAAGGCCACCCACCACCACTCCTTCCTGCAAACCTTCATCTTCACCCCTACCGACTGGCATCTGCTGCGCAAGTGCCCCTGCCCCGTGCTGCTGGTGAAAGAGGGTCATTGGCAGCGGGGCGGCAACATCATCGCCGCCATCAATTGCTCCAGCGACGATCAGGATCAGAAACTGCTCAACGAGCGGATCACCGAAGAGGGGATCGCCATCGCCGAGCTGCTCGGCTCCAACCTCTATCTGGTCAACACCTATCCGGGCACCCCGGTCAACGTGGCTATCGAGCTGCCGGAGTTTGACCCCAACGCCTACAACGACGCCATTCGCAAACACCACGAGAGCCTGCTGCTGAGCCACGCCGACAAATACGGCATCGGCCATCTCTGGACCCGGGTGGCGGAAGGCCTGCCCGAAGAAGTGCTGCCCGATCTCGCCGGCGAGCTGCAGGCCACCCTGATGATCATGGGGTGCGTTGGTCGCACCGGGCTCTCCGCCGCCCTGCTCGGCAACACCGCCGAACACGTGGTGGATCGTCTCGCCTGCGACATGCTGATCCTCAAGCCCGCCGATTACAGCTGCCCGGTCGATAGCCGCCGTCCAGCATAAGCCTTTCTTGCCCTCCCCCGGGACATGGCTATAATAAGCCGCTTATTTTTGTCCCGGGTTTCAGGTCATGCTAGAAGAGCTTAACGCCAAAGAAAAATACAGTTTCAACAAACTGCAGAAGCGCCTGCGGCGCAACGTAGGTCAGGCCATCGCCGACTTCAACATGATTGAAGAGGGTGACAAGGTCATGGTGTGCCTGTCCGGCGGCAAGGACAGCTTCGCCATGCTCGACATTCTGATGAGCCTGAAGGCCAGCGCCCCCATCCACTTCGATCTGGTGGCGGTCAACCTGGATCAGAAGCAGCCCGGCTTCCCCGAGCACGTGCTGCCCGAATACCTGACCACCCTCGGCATCGACTTCAAGATCGTCGAAGAAGATACCTACGCCATCGTCAAGGAGAAGGTGCCGGAGGGCAAGACCACCTGCGCACTCTGCTCCCGCCTGCGCCGCGGCATTCTCTACCGCACCGCCCAGGAGCTGGGCTGCACCAAGATTGCCCTTGGCCACCACCGCGACGACATCCTCGAGACCCTGTTCCTCAACATGTTCTACGGCGGCAAGCTCAAGTCCATGCCGCCCAAGCTGGTGAGCGACGACGGCAAGAACGTGGTGATCCGCCCGCTCGCCTACTGCAAGGAGAAGGACCTGGTGCGCTACGCCGAGGTCAAGGCCTTCCCCATCATCCCGTGCAACCTGTGCGGCTCTCAGGAGAACCTGCAGCGCCAGGCCATCAAGCAGATGATGCAGGAGTGGGATCGCCGCTTCCCGGGTCGTCTCGAGACCATGTTCACCGCCATTCAGGATGTGATCCCGAGCCATTTGCTCGATCACAAGCTGTTTGACTTCAAGAGCATCAACCGCGACTCCGGCATCATCGACGGTGGCGACAAGGCGTTTGATCCGCCCGAGCTGCCCAAAGCGCCGCTGCTGGACATCGACGAGATGGACATGCTGGACGTCATTGAGGTGCGCTAAGCCCACCTCAGCCATAAAAAAGGAGCGCATCGCGCTCCTTTTTCATTTTTATGCCGGCCACCCTCAGTGGCGGCTCAAGATGGGCTAGCCCTTGTGCAGCCAGGGCGTCAACCGCAGGATTTCCCCCTGCAGCTGCAGCTTGCCCTCGGCAAACTCCGCCAGCTGGGCGTTGCTCAGCAGCAGTTGTCCCTCCTGCCAGGGCAGCGGCAGCTGGCGAGCACCATCGATGAGGTAGGCGGTGCCGCTTGGCTGCACCAGGCTGACCCTCACCCCCGTCATCTCGGGCAGGAAATACTTGCCGACCATGCCGGCCAGCTTCTCCAGCAGGCTCTGCATGTCGTGCTGGCGCCCTGTCAGCTCGCTCACCTTGAGCTCCCACCCACTGTCTTCCGGCGGCGGTACATCCGCCATCACCTGTACCGACAGATCGCAGGCCTCATGGGGCTCGGTGAGCCCCACCACCACGGTCGCCTTGTCGAGATTCAAGTCGTCGTCATAGGGCAGCCGCAATTCGCTGTCGACGGTCACCTCGGCCGCCACGTCCCGATCCAGGGTCGAGACCCGGGCCGAGGTGAGCAGGCAGCGCCGGCCATTTTGCTGATCGGTCAGATAAAAGCCCAGCCTGGCGTGACCAAACTCCCCTTTGGCGAAGGTCTTCATCTGGCTGTAGAAGGTGCCGTACTGCAGCTCAAGGGAAGGCTGCGCCACTGCCAGCATGGGCGCCATCAGCAGCGCGGCCGCCATCCCGTATCGATTGTTCATATGCCATCCTTTTGCATCACGCATCTGTACGCGCCGCTGTCTGTTGCTGTTGTCTGACGCCCTGCATGCCGTCAGGCGTTGAAATGATCGGGGCCTTGGCTCACCTCGGTCACTTCGACCGCCACCCCGCACAGATCCCGATAGAGGATCCCCTTGCAGTTGAAATAGAGCGGTGCCACCCAGATAAGTCCCAGCCCCATGGGGATCAGCGCCAGGAAGAACAGCGCCATCATGACCCCGTGCAGCAGCACTATGCTGGGCCAGCCGCGGGCAAACAGCCGCAGGGAGACCAGGATGGCCTGCACCGGTGACAGGCCGCGCTCCAGCACCAGCGGCACGGTAAACACCAGCCCCATGCCGATCAGGGCCGACGGAATGAAGGCCAGCATCACCGGCAGACCCAGCAGTTCGAACAGCGGGCCGAACAGGCTGGTGATGAGGCTGCCGAGCAGGCTCAGGCTGCCAAGGCGCAGGAAGTGGCGAAAGAAGTCAAATACCTGGCTCGGCCGGGCACGCACCCCCACCGACTGCTGCAAGCCCAGCATGTCGAGGGAGGAAGTCATCGGCGACATGATGATGGTGATGAGCAGGCTCAGCACCAGGGCCACGTCCATCCCCCCTTCTTGATTGACGTAGGGGGCGAGCAGGGTGTTGCTCAGCAGCATCCAGATGGCCGTCACCCCGACGATGGCCAGCAGCAAGCCGAATCCGGTGCGCCGTGTCTGTTGCCAGCTCTCCTGCAATACCCCCTTGAGGTCGAGACGATATCCCTGGCTCAGGGACTGTTCGAGGGAACCACCTATCCGCATTTTGTTACTCAATTGACTATCCAACATCCGAAAAACTGCTATTCAGGGAGCACATTATAGCGATTTGACCCGGCATGCGTAGCCGTTTTTCCCGCGCGGCTGCGCTCAAAAAGCCTTTGATTTCATCAGCCCCCATAGTCCAGGCCAAGATCCCCTCCTTGGCCGACACCAATCAGGAGCGTAGGATGCCAGGCGACAGTGCGGATTTTTTTTGCGCGCCCCGACCCACACGGGAACACAGGGGGCACGCACTTCACAAGGAGATGTTCATGTCTGATTTGACCCTCTATCTTGCGCCCGGTACCTGCGCCATGGCCGTGCGTATCGCCCTCACCGAAGCCGGTGCCCCTCACCGGATCAAGCAGCTGGATCTGGCGGCCGGCGAGCAGCGCTCCCCTGCCTATCTTGCCATCAACCCCAAAGGCCGAGTGCCGGCTCTGGTGACCGAGCGCGGCGTGCTCACCGAAACCCCGGCCTTGCTGCTCTATGTGGCGCAGCGTTTTCCCGATGCCGGGCTGGCGCCGCTGGACGACCCCTTTCTGCTGGCCCGCATGCAGGAGGTACACGGCTTTCTCGCCGCCACCTTGCACGTCGCCCATGCCCACGGCCGGCGCGGCAGTCGTTGGGCCGATGACCCGCAGGCCATTGCCGCCATGCAGGCCAAGGTGCCGCACAACATGCGCGAGGGCTTCGCCGAGATTGAACGCCATTATCTGGCCGGCCCCTGGGTGCTGGGGGAGCAGTTCAGCCTGGCCGACATCTACCTGTTCGTGGTGGCGAGCTGGCTCGAGGGCGACGGGGTGGCCATCAGCGAATTTCCCAAGGTGGCGGACCACTATCGGCGCATGCTGGCACGTCCCGGCGTGCAACAAGGGCTCGCCCTCTAGTCCTCTCGTTGCGGGTGCCAGTGCTCTTCTGGCACCTGTTTTTCCCCGCTTCCCCCTCGCCATTGAGATCGTTTTCACATTTCTGCCATCTCTTGGTGGATCAAAACCGCCTGAGCGCCTATCTTCCACCTCATGACGCAACCGATTGCGTAACCGGTTGCCTAGCTAACATCAGATACGCAGGCATAGCCTGCCGAGGTGCTGTATGAAACGGGGCGTACTGCTCAATGCTCCCCTGAGTGCCCTGGTGGCACGGATGGGTCACACCGACGAGATCACCGTCTGCGATGCGGGCCTGCCTATCCCGGCGGGCCCGGAGCGCATCGATCTGGCGCTGATGGCGGGGACGCCGAGCCTTGAAAGCGTGCTGACCGCCCTGCTCACCGACCTGGTGGTGGAGAAGGTGATCATGGCAAGCGAGATCAAGCAGATCAGCCCCGCCGCCCATCAGGCGCTGGTGGATCAGCTGGAGGCGCACGCCGCCGCCCAGGGCAAGCCCATCACCATCGAGTACTGCCTGCACGAAGCGTTCAAGGCTCGCTCCCACCAGAGCAAGGCCATCGTGCGCAGCGGCGAGGTGACCCCCTACGCCAACCTCATTCTCTGCGCCGGCGTGGCGTTTTAAATTCCCAAGGAAGCAGCTATGAGCAACGCCAATATGCTCCCCCCGTCCCCTGCCGGGCTCTCCGGGAACGCCAATATGCTCCCCTCGCCCATTCTAGCGCTTTCCGGGATCGTCAAGACCTTCCCCGGGGTGCGTGCCCTCGATGAGGCGGGCCTCAAGGTCTATCCGGGTCAGGTGATGGCCCTGCTCGGCGAAAACGGCGCCGGCAAGTCGACCCTGATGAAGGTGCTGACCGGCATCTACCAGGCCGATGCGGGCAGCATCAGCTATCGCGGCCAGCCGGTTCACTTCAAGGGCCCCCGCGACTCCCAGGATCAGGGGATCAGCATCATCCACCAGGAGCTGAACCTGCTGCCTGAGCTGTCGATTGCCGCCAACATCTTCCTCGGCCGCGAACCTCGTACCCGTTTTGGCAGCATCGACCACAAACAGTTGCGCGAACGGGCAAGCACCCTGCTGGCACGGCTTGGCGTCAAGCACGGCCCGGATACCCGGCTCGGGGATCTCTCCATCGGCGAACAGCAGATGGTGGAGATCGCCAAGGCGCTGTCGTTCGATGCCAGCGTCATCATCATGGACGAGCCCACCGATGCCCTCACCGACACCGAGACCGAGCAGCTGTTCGTGGTCATCCGCGAGCTGCGTGAGCAGGGCTGCGGCATCGTCTACATCTCCCATCGCTTGAAGGAGATCTTCGAAATCTGCGATCGGGTCACCGTGCTGCGCGATGGCAAGTGGATCGGCGAGCAGGCGGTGAGCGAGCTAGACGAAGACAGGATCATCGAGATGATGGTGGGTCGCCGGCTGGAAGAGCAGTACCCCCGCCTCGCCCGCGAGCTTGGCCCGGTCAGCCTGCAGGTCAAGGAGCTGGCCGGTCCCGGCGTGCGCGGGGTGAGCTTCTCCCTGCGTCAGGGTGAAATTCTGGGCTTCAGCGGCCTGATGGGCTCCGGCCGTACCGAGCTGATGAAGCTCATCTACGGTGCCAGCCCCATCAGCGCCGGTGACATTACCGTGGATGGCCATGCACTGGCCCCCAAGAGCCCGGCCGATGGCCTGGCCGCCGGCATCGCCTACATCTCCGAGGATCGCAAGGGCGACGGCCTGGTGCTGGAGCTGTCGGTGCGCGAGAACATGAGCCTGTGCGCCCTTGGCGAGTTCATCAGCCACGGCAAGATTGACGGCCAGGCCGAGCGCCAGGCGGTGGGCGACTATGTGCGCCTGTTCAACATCAAGACCCCGAGTCAGGATCAGCTGATCAAGCTCCTCTCCGGCGGCAACCAGCAGAAGGTGGCCATCGCCAAGGGGCTGCTGACAAGGCCCAAGGTGCTGATCCTGGACGAGCCGACCCGCGGCGTCGATGTCGGCGCCAAGAAGGAGATCTACCAGCTCATCAACCAGTTCAAGAAGGAGGGGATGAGCATCATCCTGGTCTCCTCCGAAATGCCGGAAGTGCTCGGCATGAGTGATCGCATCATGGTGATGCACGAAGGGCGCATCAGCGCAGAATTCAACACCCGCGATGCCAATCAGGAGAAGCTGATGGCAGCGGCAGTCGGTAAACAGTGGCAAGCAGAGCAAGAGGCAGCACAATGACAACCCAAACCCTTTCCCGCCGCGGCGTCATGAGCAAGGCCTGGTGGATCGAGAACAAATCCCTGGTCGCGCTGCTGGTGCTGATCGGCGTGGTCTCCTTCCTCAGCCCCAACTTCTTCACCGCCGACAACCTGCTCAACATCCTGCGCCAGACCTCGGTCAACGCCATCATGGCGGTCGGCATGACGCTGGTCATCCTCACCGCCGGCATCGATCTGTCGGTCGGCTCGGTACTGGCCCTGTGCGGCGCCCTGGCCGCCACCATGGTCGCCATGGAGCTGCCCATCGCCCTGGTGATCCCCCTCACCCTGGGGGCCGGTGCCCTGCTTGGCGGCATCAGCGGCCTCATCATTGCCAAGGGCAAGGTGCAGGCCTTCATCGCCACCCTGGTCACCATGACCGCTCTGCGCGGCGTCACCATGGTCTATACCGAGGGGCGTCCCATCTCCACCGGTTTCAGTGACGGCGCTGATCACTTCGCCTGGCTGGGTACCGGTTACCTGTTCGGTCTGCCGGTGCCCATCTGGCTGATGGCCATCGTCTTCCTGCTGGCCTGGTTCATGCTCAACCACACTCGCCTGGGTCGCTACATCTATGCCCTCGGCGGCAACGAATCGGCCACCCGCCTCTCCGGCATCAATGTGGACCGGGTGAAGCTCGCGGTGTATGGTCTGTGCGGCATGCTGTCGGCACTGGCCGGGCTCATCGTCACTTCCCGCCTCTCCTCCGCCCAGCCGACCGCCGGCATGGGTTACGAGCTGGATGCCATCGCCGCCGTGGTGCTGGGTGGCACCAGCCTGATGGGGGGCAAGGGTCGCATCATGGGCACCCTGATCGGTGCCTTGATCATCGGCTTCCTCAACAATGCCCTCAACCTGCTCGACGTATCGTCCTATTACCAGATGATCGCCAAGGCCAGCGTGATTTTGCTCGCCGTGATGATCGATAACAAAAGCAAGTAAGCACACACAAGGAATGAAATGATGAAAAAGCTCAATACCCTGCTCGCTGCCGCCATCATGTCCGTGCTGGGCACCGCCCAGGCCGCCGATCACACCCTGGCCATGGTGGTCTCCACCCTCAACAACCCCTTCTTCGTCACCATGAAGGAAGGGGCCGAAGCCAAGGCCAAGGAGCTTGGCTACGAGCTGGTGGTGCTGGACTCCCAGAATGACCCGGCCAAGGAGCTCTCCAACATGGAAGATCTCACCGTGCGCAAGGTCAACGCCATCCTGATCAACCCGACCGATTCCGAAGCGGTGGGCAACGCCATCCGGCTGGCCAACAAGGCCAACATCCCGGTGCTGACCCTGGACCGCGGCGCGGCGCAGGGTGACGTCAAGGCCCACATCGCCTCCGACAACGTGGCGGGCGGCAAACTGGCCGGCGATTTCATCACCCAGAAGCTGGGTGCCGGTGCCAAGGTGATCCAGCTGGAAGGGATCGCCGGTACCTCCGCCGCCCGTGACCGTGGCGAAGGCTTTGCCCTGGCCGTGGCCGCCAACAAGCTGGAAGTGCTGGCCTCCCAGCCCGCCGACTTTGACCGCACCAAGGGTCTGAACGTCATGGAGAACCTGCTGGCCGCTCACCCGAGCGTACAGGCGGTGTTCGCTCAGAACGACGAGATGGCTCTGGGTGCCATCCGCGCCGTGCAGGCCGCCGGCAAAGAGGTGATGATCGTCGGCTTCGACGGCACCGACGATGGCAAGGCCGCCGTAGCCAAGGGTAAACTGGCCGCCACCGTGGCCCAGCAGCCCGCGCTGATCGGCGCCATCGGCGTGGAAACCGCCGACAAGGTGCTCAAGGGCCAGCCGGTGGAAAAATCCATCCCGGTTCCGCTGCAAGTGGTCAGCAAGTAAGTTGACGGGGGGAGGTTCACCTCCCCCTTTTCACTCAAGGTTTACGGTGCCTCCCGGCCTGGATCCGGCTTTCGTGTCCATGCCAAGATGCATCAGGAGTACTCAACATGAATCGTCTCGTCGTTCTGGGCAGTGTCAATGCAGACCACGTGCTGCGCGTTCCCCACTTTCCTCGCCCGGGTGAAACCCTGACCGGCCACAGCTATCAAGTGGTGCCCGGTGGCAAGGGCGCCAACCAGGCGGTGGCCGCCGCTCGGCTAGGTGCTGAGGTCTCCTTTATCGCCCGCATCGGCGATGACGCCATCGGCCACCAGATGAAAACCGGCTTTGCCAAAGACGGCATCGACGTGAGCGCCGTCGAGCTCGACCCCAAGCTCCCGACCGGCATCGCCATCATCTATGTGAGCGATGAGGGGGAGAACAGCATCGGCATCTCCGCTGAAGCCAACGGCGCCCTCACCCCATCCGTGGTGAAAGGCCATGAAGCGATGATCGCCGCCGCCCACACCCTGCTGCTGCAGCTGGAAGTGCCGCTGGAGAGCGTGCAGGAAGCCGCCCGCCTGGCCCGTGCCCACGGCACCCGGGTGGTGCTCAACCCCGCCCCCGCTCGCCCGCTCTCAAGCGAACTGCTGGCACTGGTCGACCTCATCACCCCCAACCAGACCGAAGCAGAGCTGCTGACCGGCATCAAGGTCACCGACGAGGCGAGCGCAGCCGAGGCGGCCGCCCGCTTCCACCAGATGGGCATCGGAGAGGTGATGATTACCCTGGGCTCGCAAGGAGTCTATTGCAGCAAGGGGCAGCAACAAGCGCTCATCCCGGGTTTTCGGGTCAAGGCGGTGGACACCACGGCGGCCGGCGATACCTTCAACGGCGCCCTGCTGGCGGCCGAGCTCGCCGGCGCCGACTTTGACGCTGCCGTGCGCTTTGCCCACGGCGCCGCCGCGCTCTCCGTCACCCGGTTTGGTGCCCAAAGCTCCATCCCGAGCAAGCAGGAGGTCGACGCCTTCCTGCTTGAGCAGACTGCGCAGGGGCACTGATGGCCAATATCAAGGAGGTGGCGGCGCTGGCGGGGGTGTCGACCACCACCGTCTCCCACGTCATCAACGAGACCCGTTTCGTCGCCGAGGAGACCCGCGAGCGGGTCTTCGCCGCCATGCGTGATCTCAACTATGCCCCGAGCCTGGTGGCCCGCAGCCTCAAGGTGAAGGAGACCAACAGTATCGGCATGCTGGTCACCACCTCCAGCAACCCCTTCTTTGCCGAGGTGGTGCGCGGGGTGGAGCGTTACTGCTTCGAGCAGGGCTACAACCTGATGCTGGGCAACACCGAGGGCCAAGCCGAGACGGCGCTCTCCTACCTCAAGATGATGCTGCGCAAGCGGGTCGATGGCCTGCTGATCATGTGTAGCGAAGGCCAGCAAGAGGTGTTCAACCAGCTCGACTGGCTCAAGAGTCTTCCTGTTGTAGTGATGGACTGGGGGATGGAGAGTGCCGACGTGGACCTCATCGCCGACAACTCCCATCGCGGCGGCTACCTGGCGACCCGCCACCTGCTGGGACTCGGTCACACCGCCATCGGCTGCATCACCGGCCCCCACAGCCGCGCTCCCGCCAACCAGCGTCAGGCAGGATTTGAGCAGGCGATGCAGGAGGCCGGGCTAACTGTCAACCCACAGTGGGTCCAGGAGGGTGACTTCGACTGCGCCAGCGGCCACCAGGCGATGACCCGCCTGCTGGCGCTGCCCGAGCGCCCCACCGCGCTGTTCGTTTGCAACGACATGATGGCGATGGGGGCCATCAGCGCCGCTCATCAGGCGGGGCTGGTGATCCCGCGCGATCTCTCCATCGTCGGCTATGACAACGTGGCGCTGGCTGAATTCATGTCGCCGCCGCTCACCACCGTCAATCAGCCGAAAGAGGAGCTGGGCCGCCTCGCCGTCACCCGGCTGCTGGCGCGCATCAATGGCGAGGCGGTGGCGGATCATCTGATCACCGTCGACCCAGACCTGGTGATCAGGGATTCTTGCGCCCCCCGCCCCTGACATTCACGGGCATTAAACGCAGCAAGGCGACCCTGGGGTCGCCTTGCTGCGTTTTGTCTCTGGCCGGTTCAATACCGCTCTTTGTGCTCAGGCCAGCTGCCTTGCCTCACTGCCCGCCAGCACCTGCAACTGAACCAGCCCCAGTCGCCGGGCCAGCGGCTGCAACAACTCGCTGTGCTCCGCGTCATCTGGCAGCCAGTAACGGACAGGCCAGCCGGCCGCCAGCTGCGCTGGGGTGGCGCTGCCAATGTCTCTGAGCGCCAGGGTGCAACCCTGCTGCCGCAACCCCGCCAGCAAGGCAGCATCCGGCAACAGCGTTGGCACCAGCAGCACCCGCGGCGTGCGGGATGCACCCGGCAGATAGGCCACGACATGGGCCAGCTGGGCCTGGTTGTCGAGCGGGAGCAACAACGCCCGCCCATCGACATGCTGCGCCTCGTGCGCTTGCAGCAGCCGGGCCAGCACGGGCCCCAGCACGCCGCACTCCTGCAGCCAGCGCATCTGGCAGGGCGCCCCCTGCTCACGCCAGTAGAGCGTCATTTGCCACAGGTCGTTGCCCTGCCCGTCCGTCAGCCCCTGCAACGCCACTCGCAGCGGTGCAGGCTCACGCCCGGCCAGCCAGTCGCGCAGCTGATGAAGCTGATGCTGGCTCAACTGCAGTTGCTGCAGCATGGCAGGTTCGAACCAGCAGATGTCCCCCTCCTGGCTGCGTTTGGCCTGATTGAGGGCCAGGATGGCCTGATCCAGCAGCCGGCCGGCATCTTGCTGCTGCGCCTTGGCCACCCCGAGCCGACAGGCCAGATCGAAGCTGCACTCCCGGGTCACGAACTCGAAATGGAGCAGGCTCACCAGCTCATGAATGCGGGTTTCCAGCGCGCCATCCGCGCTGGTCAACACCACCGCGAACTCGTCGCCACCGAGCCGGTAGGCGTGGCCACCGTGGGCCTGCTGCAGCTTGTCGGCCACCGTCTGCAACAGCCGATCACCGACCTGATAGCCGAGCAGATCATTGACCTGCTTGAAGCGCTTGAGATCGAGCACCACCAGGGCGCTCGCCTCGCCGGCATGCAGGGCGCGGGAGAGCTGCTCCTGCAGGGCACGGCGGTTGCCAAGCCGGGTCAGGGGATCCAGCAGGGCGAGCCGGCGATTTGCCAGATTGGCACGAATGAGGGCGGCCACCAGGGCGCCGCCGGTCAGCAACAGGATCAGTTGCCAGATCTGCAACCAGAACAGGCTGCTGCGGATCTGGCTGACCGAACGCTCCCGCTCCTGGCCGGAGAGGATCTGATCCCCTATCTGCTCGATGAGGCGGGTCTGGCTGGCGATCGCCTCCTGCAAGCGAGCAAGCTCGGCCCCCTCGCGCAGCGCACCGGCCTCCATCTGGGGTTCGAGCTGCTTGATCTGCTCGAACAGTCCGGCCAGCGCCTTGCCGAGCCCGTGCCGCTGGCGCGCCTCGGCGGTTTCGCTGCTGATGAGGAAGATATCGAGCCGGTTCCACAGCAGATCGTAATCCAGGCTCAGGGTCTCCATCCCCAGCCGGCCGGCTCGGTAGAGCTGCAGATCGTAGAGGAAACGCTGGGATTCCAGCATCACCTGGCTGATGTTCCAGTGGATATTGCGGTAGAAGGTATCGACCAGCTGCTCCTGGCGATGCTGCAGATAGAGGCTGCTGCCCGAGGAGAGCAGAAACAGCAGCGACACCGCAACCAACAGCAGTTTGTGGCGGGATAGCCCCATCAATCGACGATCTCGATGCGGGTCACCTGCCACACCATGCAATTGTGGATGGCGGGCACGTCCAGCTTGGGATAGGTGGTGAACGGAATGAGCAGCCAGAGCGGGCCCTTGTTGCGCCGGGTCAGCGGTTTGCCGTCCTCCTGGCGCACCAGGGTCAGCGGCACGCCGTCGAACAGGGCCAGATCCACCACCTGCTGATAGCCGTTGAGGGCCGAGACGGCGATCTTGCGGGCATCCAGGATCCCTTGCGCCGCCAGCACGGCCGCCAGGGTCGGCCCGCGATAGTGGTGGGCGCCCTGGGTCCAGGGGGTGGTGGTGGTGAATTCGGTCTGCGGCAGGGCGGACAGGGCCGCCTCATCGAGGGTCACTTGCTGGCCGCCTGGCAGCACCAGGGTCATCAGGGGGATCGAGGCCGATGCGCCGGCACTGGCCAGCATCAGGAGAAAAAAAGCGATCCATTGCTTTACTGCGGTCATGGTAATTTGCGCCAACTGCGTCCCATTTTTTGTGGCTGCCAGTGTGGCGATTTCACCGGTTCATTGCAACTGTCCAGTCGCACAATAGCTCAGGGACCGCGCATCTCCATCCAGTTGTGGCCCTCGATCTGCGCCGGCTGGTGGACGCCGCAGCTTTGCAGCAGCTCATCCACGTAGGCCGGCACCAGCAACGAGGCCGGACCGTAGCGCTTCTCGTCAAACTGGCTGCCCACTTCGCTCGGTTCGAGATTGAGCTCGATGGTGTGGGCCCCGTTCAATCCCGCCTCGTGCACGAAACCGGCCGCCGGATAGACAGCGCCCGAGGTGCCGATGGAGATGAACAGATCACACTGGGCCAGCACGCTGTAGATGCGATCCAGCCCGAGCGGCATCTCGCCGAACCAGACCACGTGCGGGCGCAGCGGCTGGGGAAACTGGCAGCAGGTGCACAGCTCCTCCTGCTGCAGATCGCCACGCCACTCGATCACCTGGCCCGAGCCCGGGCAGCGCGCCTTGAGCAGCTCCCCGTGCATGTGAATGAGGTTCTTGCTGCCGGCGCTCTCGTGCAGGTTGTCGATGTTCTGGGTCACCAGGGTGACGCAGCCCGGCAGCAGGCGCTCGAGCCTGGCCAGCGCATAGTGGGCCGGATTGGGGTGGATGTGGGGTTGCTGCAGCTGGTGGCGGCGGGAGTTGTAAAAGCCCTGCACCAGAGCGGGATCCCGTGCGTAGCCCTCCGGCGTCGCCACGTCTTCGACCCTGTGTTCTTCCCACAGACCGTCACAGGCGCGAAAGGTCTTGATGCCCGACTCGGCCGAGATCCCGGCACCGGTAAGAATGACGATGTGTTTCGCTGACTGCACCATGACTGACTCCCTCTGGCTACTTCTCTGGCTGACCTTAGCACAGGGTGAAAAACCGGCCTATTCGCCCTTGGTCTTATGACGCGGTTACAGGGTGTCGAGCACGCTCAGATCGAGTCGCACGAACACCAGCTCCCGTCCCGTCACCAGGGTGAGCGGCAAGCCCAGCCCGCGCAGCAGCGCCAGCATGGGGCGATTCTGGGGCAGCACCTCTGCCGTCCACTCGCGAATGCCTTCGGCGCGCGCCAGCAAAGCCAGCGCCAGCAGGATGCGCCGCCCTGCCCCCCTGTGCTGGAAGTGATCGGCGACGATACAGGAAAACTCGGCCCGATCCGGGTGCAGCCGCCGCCGGATGGACTGGGCCTGGGCCAGTGGTCGCCCCTGACCGTCGGTCAGCAGCAGCCCAATCTGCTGCTCCTTGGGGTAATCGAGGAAGAAGGCGAGCTGCTCGTCACTCGGGAGCTGCTTGGCGCGCATGAAACGCAGGTAGACGCTCTGTTCGCTGAGCTCGCCATAGGCGGCCCTGATCCGCTCGGGATCGGCCCCCGCCAACTCCTGCAAGCGGCAGGGAATGCCCCCCACCTCCATCATCAGCGGCAGGGCTGCCCGCGAATGAGGATGCAACCAGCCGGCCAGGGCGCGCCGCAGCCGGGCCTCGTCCGGTGGCCAGCAGAGGTAGCGGGCCACTGTCTACCAGCGCCCCGCCACGCCCTGATCGCGCCACAGATTGCTGTCCAGCAGGTTGAAGGGATCGTCCAGATAGAGGGCGATCCCGAGCTCCCTGGCCCGGTTGATGAAGCGCCCCAGCAGGGAGTCCGGGGTCATGGCTTCCAACCCGGGCAACAGACTCTGTCCCAGCAGCAGGTGCTGCAGCGGCATCCGCTCCAGCAAATCGAACGGAATGTGCTGATCGTTATCCAGCAGCAGTGCCAGCTTGGCCCCCGCCAGACTGGCCTGCAACACCAGGGCAAAACGCTCCGCCTGGCTCAACAGGTGGTCGCGCCGGTGGATAAGCAGGGTGAGCTCGCCGGGCTCCCGGCCCTGCTGGACCAGCCACTCGCGTACCCGCTCCCAGCGCGGTGGCAAGCCGGTCACTGCCAGCCAGATGGGCAAGGGCGACGGAGGATCGGACAAGAGCCCGAGCAGCCCTTTTTCTTCCCCCTGCCAGGTGCGGATGGTGCGGCGCAGGCCGCTCAACCGGCGCTGACGCTGCGGCCCCAGATAGAGCGTCTTGAGCAGCCGCAGCAGATCATCTGCCAGCAGCGGCTTGGCCAGGGCGGCCAGCACGTTGAAACCGGCATCGTGCAGCAGGCGGCGGGCGCCGTCGATCAAGGTCTGATCGTGGGCCGAGAGCAGCACGATGGGCAAGCCACTGTGCTGGTATTGGGGCTGGCTCATCAGCAGGCTGATGGCATCCTGCTCCACCAGACTGAGATCGCTCACCAGCAGCTTGACCTCGCCGCCGGCCAGCGCCTTGATGCAGGCGTTGCCATCCTGCACCCACTGACAGGGCACCCCCAGCCCCTTGATCTCCTGCTGGATGTGGGCCCCCTGAAACGGGTGATCCTCCAGCAGCAGCACCTGGGTCTGGGCCAGCCACTCCTGCCACGCCAGGTAGCGGCCATTGACCCCCGCCAGCCAGTCGTCGGTGAGGCGATAGACACCCTCGGCCTGCGCCGTCAGCTGCGGCAGATAGTCAGCCCCCACGTGGGAGTCGGGATCGAACAGGGCGATGGCACCGGCGGCAAACAGCCCTTCCCACTGCCAGCAGGCATCGGGGCGGGTACGGCGCAAGGTGGCGAACTCGGGTAGCTCGACGGCCTTTGCCGTCCGATAGGCGACCCCGTCCAGAGCGTAGATGGTCACGGGGTGGAACAGGCGCTCGTCCGTCTCTTCCGAGTTCAGCAACGCCAGTAACTCTTCATCTGTGATGATCATGTCAGAGCCTCTCACGTAGTCGCCGGCACACCTCATCCAGAGCTTGCCGCAGCGGGGGTAGCAGGGGTTGCCGTGGATCCCGTTTCCACTGCTCGATCACCTGAACAAGCGGGGTGGCTCCCACCATTTTGGCGGCCCCCTTCATCTTGTGTAAAGCGGCTTCAAGCGCCATCTCATCCCCTTGTGTGACACAGCGCTCAATGTCGGCCAGATCCTGCCCGGTCGCATCCAGATAGAGGGGGATAAGCTCCGGCGCCAGCAGCGACACCTCCCGCGCTGCCCAGACCTCCCCTTCTGCCGATACGTCGCTTTGAGGGGGCGGCTCGGGTGCCAGTGCCTGGTCCGGCTCGCCCAGGCTGCGCAGCAGATTGGCCAAGTCTTTGAGCAGCAGCGGTTTGTCCAGATGCCCGCGACAACCACAGCTGGCCAGCTGCGCCGCCGCCTGCTCGCTGAGATCGGCGGTGATGACGTAGGTGGGCAGATGCTGCCAGCGCGGCGAGTCGCGCAGTTGGCGGCAGAGCTCGGCGCCGTCCATCACCGGCATCTGCAGATCGGTCAACACCAGATCGACCGTCTCATGCTGCAGGATGTCGAGCGCCAGCTGGCCGTTGGCGGCGCTGATCACCCGGGCCCCCAGCTGGGTCAGCTGCATGCTGATCAACACCCGGTTCACCTCGTGATCTTCGACCAGCAGCACCCGCATCCCCTGCCCCGGCAGCGTGATCATGCCCTGGCTAGAGGGCACCAGCCTTGGCTGCATCAGACTCACCACCGAGCCCGGCACCCAGGGTTCCCTCTGCCAGTCCCAGTAACGCAGCCCCTGCTCATCCAGCCGGACGCTCAATACCGGGCCGGCCGGATCGTCCTGCAAATCCAGTTCGCCCAGCCAGGGCAGCAGATAGTCCCGCTCGGCCCCGCCGAGTTGCACATGCACGCTGGCCACCCTTGGTCGCCAGCGCGGCATCTCCTGCAGCAACACCAGGGGCAGCGCACAGAGGAAACGGCTGCCGCCGGTCGGCCGCGGCTCGACCCGGATCTCGCCACCCATCTGCTCCATCAGCTGGCGACAGATGGCAAGTCCGAGCCCGGTGCCCTGGGCCCGCGGCTGACCCGCCTCCCCGCCCTGCTCAAAGGGCAGGAACAGCCGCGGCAGCAGCTCGGCACTGATGCCGGGCCCCTCGTCATCCACTCCGCACAACAGCTGAGAGCCAGCGCGGCGGGCCCACAGCACCACCTCGCCACGGGAGCTGAACTTGATGGCATTGGCCAGCAGGTTGTGCAGCACCTGCTGCACCCGGTGCGGATCCAGCTCCACCTGGGCGGGCAGTCGATGATCGAGATCCAGCCGCAGTTGCAGACGCTTGGAGCGGGCTTTGGACCAGTGCACGGCCGCCACGTGCTCGCACAAATCCACCAGATCAGTGGGCTGCAGCGAGAGCGCCAACTGTCGGTTCTCGTTGCGGCTGAAATCCAGCACGTCGTTGAGCAGGCCCAGCAGCTCGTCCCCCGCCTGGCGGACGTGGGCCAGTGCCGAGCGCTGCTCGGCATTGAGGGAGGTGTGGCTGAGCCACTCCAGCAACCCCAGAATGGCGTTCATGGGGGTACGAATTTCGTGGCTCACCGCCGCGAGAAAACGCCCCTTGGCCAGCACCGCCTGCTCGGCCCGCTCGTGGGAGGCCTGCAGCGCCTGCTCCTGCTCGACCCGGGTCGTCACATCCTGCACCACCCCGTACACCCGCCAGCCCTGCTCGGACTGGCTGCGCCCCCGGCCGTAGAACTGCAGCCAGCGGGTGCCCTTGCCCGGGTGCTCATAGCGCAGCGCGTAGGAAAAAGGCTGACCGGCCTGCAGCATCTCCAGCATGGGGATCTGCATCTTGCGCCTGTCCTGCTGATCCAGCCGGCCCAGCGCCTGACCGGGATTGCGGCGGATCTGCTGGCTGGCCAGCCCCAGCAGCTCGTAGCTGCCACGGCTGATGAACTCTACCTGGGCGATGCCTTCCCGCTGCAACAGGAACTGGATCACCACCCCGGGCACCGTATTGGTCAATGCCCGCAGGCGGCGCTCGGCCTGGCGCAGCAAGCGGGTGCGCTCGCGCAGGGCACTAATGTTGGAGAGCGCGATGAGATCCCCCGCCGGCGACTGCTTGCCAAGCTGAAGCGGGATCTGGGCATAGGAGTAGACCTGATCGCCCAGGGCCATCTCCCCCTCGCCCCCCTGCAACTGGGCCTGCGGCAGGTGCAGCTCGGCCAGGTAGCGCGCCTCCAGCCGTTTGGCCTGCTTGTTGCGCTTGATGATCTCGCCCTGGTTGTCCCGCAGAAACACCGGCACCGGCAGCGCCTGGAATAGGGACTCCCTGAACTGGCTCTCCAGCGCCAGGGTCTGCTCCATCTCCTGACGCTGGCTCACTTCCCGGGCCAGCTGCTGGCGGGAGCGCCAGATCAGCCAGATGACGCCGGCACTGATCAACAGCGCCAACGACACCGACCCCAGCCAGATCCCGTAGCTGACCCCGGCTTGCTGGGTCAGCACCAGCCGGCGCCAACGCTGATTGAGATCGTCGTTCTGCCTGCTGGTGAAGGCCATCAGACTCTGCTCCATCACCCCGGCGAGTCGCGGGCTATGGTGGCTGATGGCAAACCCCAGCCCGAAGCGTTGAGGTAGCTCCCTGATATCCAGTCCGTCCAGCTGGTTGTTGCGAAGCGGGTATTGCAGCTGGTAGAGCTCGGCCAGCATGGCGTCGGCCTCGCCGCTTTGCACCGCCGCAAGCCCCTGCGCCAGGGTGTCGCTTTTGCGCCAATGATGTTCGCCACCCAGCCGGGCCAACATCCCTTCGTCATAGAGGGTGGCGGGCACCACTATGTCGCCCTTCACCGCCGCCAGCGTGTCGAACGACTTCGCCTTGCGACTGACCAGGGCATAGCGATTGAGCGCCATGATGCGGGTGAAGTCGAAGGCATCGGTCAGCGCCGGCGTTTCCAGCAGGCCGGCCATCATGTCTGCCTCACCGCTGCGCAGCTTCGCCAGCGCCTCTTCCTTGTTGGCGGTCGGGATCACATGAAAGTTGAGGCCGGTCTGCTGACTCACCTGCCGCAGTACGTCGGCGTTCCACCCCTTGAGTTCCCCCTGCTCGTCGAGACCGCTGTAGGGCATGAAATCCGGGTTGACGACCAGCTTGATGGCACGGGAGGTGCCGACCAGCCAGGCCTGTTCCTTGTCGGTGAAGTGAAGCGGGTTGATGTCCTGCTCCCCCTGTGCCAGATAACGGTCCAGATCCTTATAAAGGGCACCGGGCGGCAGATAACGGATGGCGGTATCGATGAGCTCGCGCAGTTCCGGCTGGTCGCGCATCATCAGCCGGTAGCTCACCACCAGTTCATCGCTGCGCAGCCGACGCAGCCGCAGCCCCTGATCCGGGTATTCGCGCATCAGGTAGCGCAGTTGCAGGTAGTCACCGAGATAGGCGGTCCCCTTGCCCGCCGCCAGCGCCGCGTACCAGTTGTCCGCCTCGGTCAGGGGCAACTGGGTTGAGCGGGGATAAAGCGCTTTGAGCACCTCGTTTGCCTGCCAGATGGGGGACACCAGGAAGGTCGCCCGCTCCAGATCACCGCGATAGAGGATGGCGGATTCGGCCTCCAGCATGGCACGACTGAGTGCCATGCCCGGCAGGGCCTGCAACGAAGGGCCGACATTGGGAATGAGATCGCAGCGCCCCTCCTGCAAGCCACGCTGCACCGCTGACCAGTTGGGCAGCTTCTCGTGCAGGAGCGGAAAAGGAAGCTGCTCTGCCAACCGCTCCATCTGATCGATCAGCAAGCCTCCCGATTCCTCGAGATAAGGCGGCCGGATCAGCGCCGGATAACAGATGGTCAGCGACTTGGTGGCATCGGCATACGCCTTGGCCGCCGTGGAGAGAGGGAGATCCATCGCCTGCAGTGGCGCAGCCAGCAGCAGGCCTAGCAATAGGCTGGTTTTTCTCATGAAAAAATAAAAGCCAGGCGGCTGCCTGGCTTTTTGTCACTCGTTGGGCTCAACATTTTCGACCCTGGCCTTGAGCTTCTGACCAGGGCGGAAGGTGACCACCCGCCGGGCGCTGATAGGAATATCTTCGCCGGTTTTCGGGTTACGTCCAGGACGCTGGTTCTTCTCACGAAGATCAAAGTTACCGAAGCCTGAAATCTTGACTTGTTCACCACGCTCAAGCGCTTGTCTGATCTCTTCAAAGAAGGCTTCCACCATATCTTTGGCTTCACGCTTGCTCATCCCGAGCTGGGTGAACAGGTGCTCTGCAATGTCGGCTTTGGTAAGCGCCATAGATCAATCCCTCAAGGATGCATTCAACTCTTCACCAAGGGCCCGCACGACATTGTCTACGGTCTCGGCAATCTCTTTCTCCTCCAGAGTGCGCTGGGTGTCTTGCAGAACAAGACTGATGGCCAGGCTCTTCTTGTCCTCTGCCATGCCAGCACCCTGGTATACGTCAAACAAGTTTATTCCAACTACCTGATTTCCGCCAACTTTTTTAATTACTGCGAGGACATCACCGGCCAGGACATGACGATCAACCACCACGGCGATGTCACGACGGTTGGCAGGGAACTTGGAAACCTCGGCAGCAACCGGCACCTTGGCCGGGGTCAGCTTGTCCAGCTCCAGCTCGAACATGACGGCGCGGCTCTTCAGACCCAGCTTCTTCTCGAGGCTCGGGTGGATCACGCCAATGTGACCAATCACCACGCCATTGCGCAGAATGGCGGCGCTCTGACCCGGGTGCAGGGCACTGTGCTCGGCACGCTCGAAGGTAAAGGTGGCACCTTCGGCGGTCAAGTCCAGCACCGCTTCCAGATCCCCTTTCAAATCAAAGAAGTCGGCTGCACGGGTTTTGATGTCCCAGTGCTCGTCGCTCTGGTTGCCAGTGATGATACCGGCCAGCATCGGCTCCTGACGGATGCCGTTCTCAGCATTCTCGTCCTTGATGAAGCGCAGACCCTGCTCGAACAGACGCACCCGCGGCTGCTGACGGTTCTGGTTGTAAACCACGGCTTGCACCAGACCCGGGAACAGAGAGACACGCATGGCGGACATCTCGACCGAAATCGGGTTCGGCAGCACGATAGCATCGCTCTGCGGGAACAGGGTTTGCTGGGTCTTGGGATCAACGAAGCTGTAGGTGATCGCTTCCTGGAAACCGCGATCAACCAGCAGGTCGCGCACGCGCTTCAAGGTCACCTGCCCTTCTGCCTGCTCCACCATCGCCAGAGAGGCAGCGGGTTTGAGGTTCGGGATGTTGTTGTAGCCGTAGATGCGGGCCACTTCCTCGATGAGGTCTTCCTCGATGGCGATATCGAAACGCCAGGAGGGTGCCAGCGCGGTCCAACCGTCAGCATCCACAGTGACCTGCATGCCAAGGCGAGTCAGGATCTCGACCACCTGCGCATCCGCCACGCTGATGCCGATCACTTTGTCGAGCTTGGTGCGGCGCAGCTTGATGGGGGCCGCTTTCGGCAGATGAGCATCGGATTTAACCTCGATGACCGGACCCGCTTCGCCGCCGCAGATATCCAGCAGCAGGCGGGTGGCTCTGTCCATCACCTTGGCCTGCAGCTGCGGATCCACCCCGCGCTCGAAGCGGTGGGAAGAATCGGTGTGCAGACCGTAGGCACGGGCACGGCCAGTGATGGAGAGCGGTGCGAAGAAGGCGCACTCCAGCAGGATGTCGGTAGTGGTCTCGGAGACACCGGTGCGATAGCCACCGAAGATACCGGCCATGCAGGCAGGACCTTTGGCATCGGCAATCACCAGAGTAGTCTCTTTGAGCTTCACCTCGTTGCCGTCGAGCAGGGTCATGGGCTCGTCAGCGTGAGCGCGGCGCACCACCAGTTCCCCTTCAAGCGTCGCCAGATCGAAGGCGTGCATCGGCTGGCCGTATTCCAGCAGCAGATAGTTGGTGATGTCGACGATGGCGTCGATGGAACGAATACCGCCACGACGCAGCTTCTCTTGCATCCAGAGCGGGCTCTGGGCCTGCAGGTTCAGCCCCTTGATGACACGACCCAGATAACGGGGGCAATCGGCAGGCGCTTCAACCCGGATCGGGAAGGTGGCATCGATAGTGGCAACAGCCGGCGTCCAGGTCGGCTCGACCACGTCGACGCTGTTGAGCACGCCGATTTCACGGGCCAGGCCCGCGATGCCGAGGCAATCGGCACGGTTCGGGGTCAGATCCACATCGATACTCACGTCATTGAGTGCGAGGTACTCGCGGATATCGGTCCCGATGGGCGCATCCAGCGGCAGCTCGATGATGCCATCGGCTTCAACGTCGATACCCAGCTCGCTGAAAGAGCAGAGCATGCCGTGAGACGGCTGGCCGCGCAGCTTGGCTTTCTTGATGGTGAAATCACCCGGCAGGGTCGCCCCTACTTTGGCCACACACACTTTCAAGCCCTGACGGCAGTTCGGCGCGCCGCAGACGATGTCAAGCAGCTCGGCCTCGCCTACGTTGACCTTGGTCACCCGCAGCTTGTCGGCATCCGGGTGCTGGGCGCACTCGACCACTTCACCTACCACCACGTTGTTGAACTGGCCGGCCACCGCTTCCACGGCGTCCACTTCCAGACCGGCCATGGTGATCTGCTCGGCCAGTGCGTTGTCACTCAACTCGGTGCGGACCCACTCCATCACCCAGGATTTACTGAATTTCATGTTCTCTCGCCCTTACTTGAACTGCTTGAGGAAGCGCAGGTCGTTTTCGAAGAAGGCACGCAGGTCGTTGACCCCGTAACGCAGCATGGTCAGGCGTTCAACGCCCATGCCGAAGGCAAAGCCGGAATATTTTTCCGGATCGATGCCGACCGAACGCAGCACGTTCGGGTGCACCATGCCGCAGCCCAGCACTTCCAGCCACTTGCCGTTCTTGCCCATCACATCCACTTCGGCGCTCGGCTCGGTGAACGGGAAGTAGGAGGGACGGAAGCGAATGGTCAGATCTTCCTCGAAGTAGTTGCGCAGGAAGTCGTGCAGGATCCCTTTCAGCTCGGTGAAGCTGGCATGCTCGTCGACCAGCAGGCCTTCGACCTGGTGGAACATCGGAGTGTGGGTCATGTCGTAGTCGTTACGATAGACGCGGCCCGGCGCGATGATGCGGATCGGCGGCTGCTGATGTTCCATGGTGCGGATCTGCACACCGGAGGTGTGGGTACGCAGCATCAGATCAGGATTGAAGTAGAAGGTATCGTGATCGGTACGCGCCGGGTGGTGAGCCGGGATGTTCAGCGCATCGAAGTTGTGGAAGCCATCTTCAATCTCGGGACCACGGGCAACCTTGAAGCCCATCTCGCCAAACAGGCGTTCGATGCGCTCGATGGTGCGGGTCACCGGGTGCAGACCGCCATTCTCGATGCGGCGGCCCGGCAGGCTGACGTCGATGGTCTCGGCGGCCAGCTTCTGGTTCAGCACGGCGATTTCGAGGGCTTCACGACGCTCGTTCAGGGCATCCTGAACCTGCTGTTTGGCCTGGTTGATCACGGCGCCCGCGGCGGGACGCTCTTCAGCGGACAGGGCGCCCAGGCCCTTCATCTGCTCGGTAAAAAAGCCCTTTTTACCCAGATATTTGACCCGGATTTCGTCAAGGGCGGCGATGTCGCTTACGCCCTCAATTTCGGCCCTGGCTTGGCCGACTACTTCTTCAAGCTGTTGCATGTCTTCCTCGTCACCACTCCCGGTACAGGAGCCTTTAGGCTAAATAAGGTCAAGAGGGGAATAATACAAAAAAAGCCCCTTCACTGACCATAGTTAAGGTGCCCTTTTCTCCCTAGAAATCATTTTGTTATCAAGTAGGGCTTCGAGCCGGACCGGCTTCTTCTTCGTGATTGGCTACACAATGTTAGTTTGATGGCATATGGAGCCATATGTATGGCTATCATGATGGTAAAGTCATCACTGCCTGCAAACGACAAATGACAGACAACAAAAAAGGAGGCCTGAGCCTCCTTTTAGCATTTATAACAGAACCGGATTAGACCAGAGCTGCTTTGGCCTTTTCAACCAGGGCGGTGAAAGCCAGCTTGTCGTGAACGGCGATATCGGACAGGATCTTGCGATCGATCTCGATGGAAGCCTTCTTCAGACCGTTGATCAGACGGCTGTAGGACAGACCGTTCTGACGGGCTGCCGCGTTGATACGAGCAATCCACAGTTGACGGAACTGACGCTTTTTCTGGCGACGGTCACGGTAGGCATACTGACCAGCTTTGGTTACCGCTTGTACCGCTACGCGGTAGACACGGGAACGGGCGCCGTAGTAACCCTTGGCGGCTTTCATTACTTTCTTGTGACGAGCGCGAGCGGTCACACCACGTTTAACTCTTGGCATTTTTCACATCCCCCCTTATGCGTACGGCAGACAAGCGACAACACGTTTGTGGTCGGCAGCGGAAACAAAGAACTTCGGTCCCAGCTGACGCTTACGCTTACTGCTCTTCTTGGTCAGGATGTGACGCAGGTGGTTGTGCTTGCACTTGAAGCGACCTGAGCCAGTCTTCTTGAAGCGCTTTGCGGCGCCCCGGTTGGTTTTCATCTTCGGCATTTCATACTCCGCATTGTGAGTGACAACAAAATCGCAAGGCGAACCGACTCATGGGGCTGGCCCCATGAGTCAATTTCTTGTGGGCCTTAAGATTTCTTCTTAGGTGCGAGGACCATCACAGCTTGACGGCCTTCGACTTTCGGGAACGATTCGACTACGGCCAGCTCTTCCAGATCGTTCTTGACGCGCTCCAGAACCTTGATACCAAGTTCCTGGTGGGCCATTTCACGACCACGGAAGCGCAGGGTGACCTTTGCCTTGTCCCCGTCTTCCAGAAAGCGAACCAGGTTGCGTAGTTTTACCTGATAGTCGCCTTCGTCGGTGCCAGGACGGAATTTGATTTCCTTGACCTGGACGACTTTCTGCTTTTTCTTCTGTTCTTTGGTGGTCTTGCTCTTTTCGTAGAGGAATTTGCCGTAATCCATGATCCGGCAAACGGGCGGCTCAGCGTTCGGACTGATCTCGACCAGATCCACTCCGGCCTCAAGGGCCAAGTTCAAGGCATCCTGGATGGAGGTGATGCCAATGGCTTCACCATCCAGACCAGTCAGACGAACTTCTTTCAGACGGATCTCTTCGTTGATCCGGTGAGCGCGGGCTTGCGGTTGCTTGCCCAGTTTTTTTCCGCCTTTTATAGCTTATTCCTCCACTTTCTTTTGTCCGCGGGTCTGAACTTCCTGGGTCAACAGAGCAATCAGCTCTTCAACAGGATAAGTGCCCAGGTCAGCCCCTTTACGAGTACGCACTGCAATCTTGCCGGCTTCTACTTCTTTATCGCCGCAGACCAGCATGAAGGGTACTCGCTTCAAAGTATGCTCGCGGATTTTAAAGCCAATCTTCTCATTTCTCAAGTCCGCTTTTGCGCGAAGGCCCGCATCATTCAATGCTTTGGCTACTTTCACTGCATAATCGGCCTGATTGTCGGTGATATTCATGACCACGGCTTGGGTCGGTGCCAGCCAGGTCGGGAACAGTCCGGCGTACTCTTCAGTCAGGATCCCGATGAAACGCTCCAGCGAGCCCAGAATGGCGCGGTGGATCATCACGGGAACATGACGTTCGTTGTCTTCACCCACGTAGGTGGCGCCCAGACGGCCCGGCAGGGCAAAATCGAGCTGCACGGTACCACATTGCCACGCACGATCAAGGCAATCGTGCAGGGTAAATTCGATCTTGGGACCGTAGAAGGCCCCCTCACCCGGCTGCAGATCATACTTCAGACCGTTCAGCACCAGGGCTTCGGCCAGCGCAGCCTCGGCGCGATCCCAGGCTTCATCGGAGCCGATACGCTGTTCCGGACGAGTGGAGAGCTTGACCACGATATTCTCGAAGCCGAAGGTGCCATAGACGTCGTAGACCATGCGGATACAGGCCGACACCTCTTCCATGATCTGCTCTTCGGTACAGAAGATGTGCGCATCATCCTGGGTAAAACCACGTACCCGCATCAGGCCGTGCAGGGAGCCGGACGGCTCGTTGCGGTGGCAGGAGCCAAACTCGGCCATGCGCAGCGGCAGATCGCGGTAGGATTTCAGACCCTGATTGAAGATCTGCACGTGACCTGGGCAGTTCATCGGCTTGATGGCGTACTCGCGGTTCTCGGACTGGGTGGTGAACATGGCCTGGGCGTATTTCTCCCAGTGACCCGAACGCTCCCACAGCACGCGATCCATCATGAAGGGGCCTTTCACCTCCTGATAGTCGTACTCTTTGAGCTTGCCGCGGATGAAGGTTTCCAGCTCACGGAAGATGGTCCAGCCATCGTTGTGCCAGAACACCATGCCGGGCGCTTCTTCCTGCATGTGGTACAGGTCGAGCTGCTTGCCGATCTTGCGGTGGTCGCGTTTGGCGGCCTCTTCCAGGCGCTGCAGGTAAGACTTGAGCTGCTTCTTGTCGGCCCAGGCGGTGCCGTAGATGCGCTGCAGCATCTTGTTGTTGGAGTCGCCGCGCCAGTAGGCGCCGGACATCTTCTGCAACTTGAAGTGGTGGCAGTGACGCATGTTGGGCACGTGCGGGCCGCGACACATGTCGATGTACTCTTCATGATGATACAGACCGGGCTGGTCATCACGGGCAATGTTCTGATCCAGAATTTCGACCTTGTAGGTCTCGCCACGGGCTTCGAACACGTCGCGTGCTTCCTGCCAGGAGACCTTCTTCTTGATGACGTCGTAATCCTTGGCGGCCAGCGCCAGCATGCGCTCTTCCAGCGCCGCCAGATCTTCGTCGGTCAGGGTGCGATCGAGATCGATGTCGTAGTAGAAACCGTTGTCGATGACGGGACCGATGGCCATCTTGGTCTGGGGCCAGAGTTGCTTGATGGCATGACCCAGCAGGTGAGCACAGGAGTGGCGCAGTATGTCCAGACCTTCTTCGTCTTTGGCGGTGATGATGGCCAGGGAGGCATCGGCTTCGATCAGCTCGCAGGCATCCACCAGTTCACCGTTTACCCGACCGGCAATGCACGCCTTGGCGAGACCGGGACCGATGTCCGCGGCCACATCCATGACGGAAACGGCGTGGGCAAACTGACGTTGGCTGCCATCAGGCAGAGTAATGATTGGCATTGTGTGTTTCCTTATACAGTGGTGCCCCCTACCAAAGGGCACATGCGGGATGGAAAGATTCATTCAAAAATGGGTTATGTTCTGGCTCTCCACAGCACTTTGCGAAGGCGCCCCGCGATGCAAACAACCCGTTCAACGTCGCAAGACAAACCAAAAACCGGACCATGCTACCAGAAGTAGGCGGGGCTGTATCGGGTTTGCTGAGATTTTCTACAGTCAGATGAAGTGCTTGGCAGCTATTCCCCCAGCAGGGACTGCCAGTTGAAGTCGAACGTGGAGCTCCCCTCCTGCGCCAGTTCCAGCTCCTGCAGCACCTTGAGCGCCAGCTGATTGCCCTGCTTGGCGGCCTGATAGAGCCACTCCTTGGCACGGGGCAGATCGACCCGCCCGCGGACCCCCATCAGATGCAGCACGCCCACCTTCAACATGGCGGGCACATCGCCGTTCTTGGCTGCCAGCTCCATCCAGTGAAACGCCTCGCGCAGATCCCGCTTCACCCCGGCCCCCCGCAGGTACACCTCCCCGAGCCGGTATTGGCCGAAGGCATCCCCCGCCTGCGCCGCCTGACGATAGAGCGTGATGGCCCGGCTGATATCCTGCTCGCTCCCCTGCCCCACTTCATGGCTCCAGCCCATCAGCGCCTGGGCCCGTGGCTGGCCCTGCTCGGCCAGCGGCGACCAGATCCGGGTCGCCTCATCGAAGTGACCGGTGCGCCAGGCGCGATTGGCCGAGGCCAGCTCCTGCTCGGTGGAGAGCGGGATCAGACGCCAGATAACCAGCGCAATGACAGCGATGAAGAGCCAGCGGGAGGTGATGGGTGCCATGATGATTTCCGTGATCCAGTTCGCATTTCGTCTATGTAAACGAAATGTAGCGCCGCGATCAAGCAAGAGATCCCTTTGACATGCTTTTTATGGCCGGCTGGCTCGGCAGGGCTTGCATTCGGCAATGGAGGTCAGCATGATAACTGTATATATAAACAGTATTGGTACAATGCGATGGCTGGTCGAGGCAGTTCCCACAATGTTGATCACCGCTTCAGCGGCCAGCGGGTCGAAACGGTCGACGACGGCTGGTCCCAACCCGAGTGGGAAGCGGCATTTGCCGCCAGCGACCCCCGCACCGAGGTGACGGAGATCAGCGCCCGCAGCATCATCAGTTACAACAGCTCTCCCGACGTCCCTTTCAGCCGCTCCATCAACCCCTATCAAGGCTGCGAGCACGGCTGCATTTATTGCTACGCCAGACCGAGCCACGCCTATCTCGAACTCTCCCCCGGCCTCGACTTCGAGACCCGCTTGTTCGCCAAACTCAATGCCGCCGAGCTGCTGCGCCGGGAGTTTGCCAGACCCGCCTATCAGCCGCAGACCATTGTGCTGGGAGCCAATACCGACCCCTATCAACCCATCGAACACCACTATCGCCTCACCCGCCAGCTGCTCGAGGTGATGCTGGCCCACCGCCATCCGGTCGGGATCATCACCAAGAGCGCCATGATATTGCGCGACCTCGACCTGCTGACGGAACTGGCCAGCAAGGGACTCTGCCAGGTGATGGTGTCGGTCACCACCTTGAATGAGACGTTGCGGCGACAGCTGGAGCCAAGAGCCAGCACCGGGGCCGGCCGGCTCAAGGTGGTGGAGAAACTGGCCGGCGCCGGCGTGCCGGTCGGTGTGCTGGCGGCGCCCATGATCCCGCGGCTCAACGAGCCCGAGCTCGAGCAGATCATCAAAGGCGCTGCCGAGGCCGGAGCCCATTGCGCCGACTATATCCTGTTGCGACTGCCCCACGAGCTGGCACCGCTGTTCAGTGACTGGCTTGATGAGCACTATCCCGGCCAGAAGGAGGCGATCCTCAACCAGCTACGGGCCAGCCGGGACGGCGCCCTCAACAGTCCCGCCTTCGGCAGCCGGATGCGGGGAGAGGGCCAGTTTGCCGATCTGCTGGCCCAGCGCTTTCGGTTGATCGCCAAGCGGCTCGGGCTCGGCAAGCGCCACTTTCAGCTGCGCCAGGATGCCTTCATCCGCCAAGGCGAGCAGTTGCGGCTGTTCTAGGCGCCCGTCAAGCCCGCCACGGGCAAAGCCTCAGCCCCTTGGTCGCGACGCACTGGCCTTGCTGCTGCGGGCAATCAACTCGGCGGGCAAACGGGCTGGCTCGTGTGCCACCTCAGGTTCATGTTCGCCTGCGCGGGCATCCATCTCTGCCTCGCCCCATACCCGGCTCCACCAGATCTCCCACATTACCCAGCTGGTCATGACATGCTCCTGGCAGGCGTTACCTGCGTCTATGGTGGTTTATCTCCAACGGGAGCAGCATGGCTGGCCGCCATGACAGAGCGATGACATTCACATGAAGGAGCCGTGTCGAGGCCATGCTCCCTTGGGAGCAGCCCTGGTAAGCGGGTAGTGCCCGTTCTTCCTGCCATGACAGGCAAGACTGGACAGGGAAAAGGAAGAGAAGGAAGGAAGGAAGGAAGGAAGGAAGGAAGGAGGATAACGGGGGACGCCAGCAACAAGAGAGCCAATGAAAAGAGCGGCCATGAGGCCGCTCTTTGGTATCGGGTAAAGAGGAGCGATTATTCGTCGCCCGCTTCACCTGCATCGACAGCACCGGTGTCCGCTGCGGTATCGGTGCCTTCAGACACCTCCCCTTCAACGGCCAGCACTTCGTTTTCGTCTTCGTCGCTCTCGGCAACCCGCTGCAGACCGACCACGGTCTCGTCTTCACCGGTACGGATCAGACGCACACCACCGGTGTTGCGGCCGATGACGCTCACCTCGGACACCCGGGTACGAACCAGGGTACCGCCGTTGGTGATCAGCATGATCTGGTCGGTATCTTCGACCTGGATCGCATCGATCACCTTGCCGTTGCGCTCATCCACCTTGATGGAGATGACGCCCTGGGTACCACGGCTCTTGGTCGGGTACTCGTCAAGCGCGGTGCGCTTGCCGTAACCGTTCTCGGTGGCGGTGAGGATGGCCCCGTCGCCACGCGGCACGATGAGGGACACCACCTTGTCACCGGCGCCCAGCTTGATGCCGCGCACACCGGCAGCGGTACGACCCATGGGACGTACGCCCTTGAAGGTGCCCTTGCTTTCGGTGCCTTCGCCGTTGTCGCTGCCATCATCGTCGTTGCCGGCGTCGTTGCCGGCGTCGTTGCCGGCGTCGTCGTCGGTGTCGACTTCGTCAGTGGCATCGGCATCAGCGCGACCGCTGCCTTCCGCGAAGCGAACAACCTTGCCCGCATCGGAGAACAGCATGATCTCGTTGCTGCCATCGGTGATGTCCACCCCGATCAGCTCATCACCCTCTTTGAGGTTGATGGCTCGGATGCCGGAGGAGAGCGGACGGCTGAAATCAGACAGGCTGGTCTTCTTCACGGTACCGTTGGCGGTGGCGAAGAACACATACTTGTCGGCGTCATACTCCTTGACCGGCAGAATGGCGGTGATGCGCTCACCCTCATCCAGCGGCAGCAGGTTGATGATCGGACGACCGCGGGCGCCGCGGGACGCCTCCGGCAGCTGGTAAACCTTGAGCCAGTAGACTTTGCCACGAGTGGAGAAGCACAGAATGGTGTCGTGGGTGTTGGCCACCAGCAGACGCTCCACAAAGTCCTCTTCCTTGATCCGGGTGGCCGACTTGCCACGACCACCGCGGCGCTGGGCCTCGTAGTCGGAGAGCGGCTGATACTTCACGTAACCCTGGTGAGACAAGGTAACGACCACGTCTTCCGGGGTGATCAGATCTTCGATGTTGATCTCGGCACTGGACATGCTGATCTCGGTACGACGCTCGTCGCCGTACTGCTCGCGCACGGCCAGCAGTTCGTCACGGATCACTTCCATCAACCGCACCGGGCTCGCCAGGATGAACAGCAGCTCGGCGATGAGATCCAGCAGAGACTGGTACTCTTCCAGGATCTTCTCGTGCTCGAGGCCGGTCAGCTTGTGCAGACGCAGGTCAAGGATGGCCTGGGCCTGCTGCTCGGTCAGGTAGTAGTGACCTTCGCGGATGCCGAACTCGGGTTCCAGCCACTCGGGGCGTGCCGCGTCGTCACCGGCTTTCTCCAGCATGGAGGCCACGTTGCCGAGCTCCCAGCCGCGGGCAACCAGGCCCGCTTTCGCGTCGGCCGGGGTCGCGCTGTGGCGAATGAGTTCGATGACCGGGTCGATGTTGGCCAGCGCCACCGCCAGGCCTTCCAGGATGTGAGCCCGATCCCGCGCCTTGCGCAGTTCGAACACGGTCCGGCGGGTCACCACTTCACGGCGGTGCAGCAGGAACGCATCCAGGATCTCTTTGAGGTTCATCACCTTGGGCTGGTTGTTATCGAGCGCCACCATGTTGATGCCGAACGTGGTCTGCATCTGGGTGTGCTTGTAGAGATTGTTCAGCACAATCTCGCCGGACTCGCCGCGCTTGATCTCGATAACGATGCGCATGCCGTCCTTGTCGGACTCATCGCGCAGGGCACTGATGCCCTCGATCTTCTTCTCTTTGACCAGCTCGGCGATCTTCTCGATCAGCCGCGCCTTGTTCACCTGATAGGGGATCTCGTGAACGATGATGGTCTCGCGACTGGTCTTCTCGTCCACCTCCACTTCGGCCTTGGCACGCACATAGACGGAGCCACGACCGGTACGGTACGCCTGCACGATGCCGGAACGACCGTTGATGATGCCACCAGTGGGGAAATCCGGGCCGGTGATGTAGGTCATCAGCTCGTCGATGGTGAGGTCGCCGTTCTCGATCAACGCCAGACAGCCGTTGACTATCTCGGTGAGGTTGTGAGGCGGAATGTTGGTCGCCATGCCCACCGCAATACCGGAGGAGCCGTTGACCAGCAGGTTGGGAACCTTGGTGGGCATGACAGCCGGGATCATCTCGGTGCCGTCATAGTTCGGCACCCAGTCCACGGTCTCTTTGTCCAGATCGGCCAGCAGCTCGTGGGAGATGCGGGCCATCCGCACTTCGGTGTAACGCATGGCGGCGGCGCTGTCGCCGTCGACCGAACCGAAGTTGCCCTGACCATCGACCAGCATGTAACGCATGGAGAAATCCTGCGCCATGCGAACGATGGTGTCATACACGGCAATGTCGCCGTGCGGGTGATATTTACCGATTACGTCACCGACCACACGGGCCGATTTTTTATAGGGCTTGTTCCAGTCGTTCCCCAGCTCGTTCATTGCATACAGAACGCGGCGGTGAACCGGTTTCAAGCCATCACGCACATCCGGCAGAGCTCGTCCTACGATCACGCTCATGGCGTAATCAAGATAGGAACTCTTGAGCTCTTCTTCGATGTTGACCGGCGTGATCTCTCTGGCCAGATCGCTCATAGAAAGCCTTAATCCCTAATTAGTTGTTCTTTGGCTTAAACAGCGCGACATGGTAACACACTGAGCCAAATACCTTAAGCCACAAATCCGGTAACAAGTCGGGCTGGTGTGACAAAGTCCGTCCGTTATAATGCCCGCCAGGACAACAGATTGCGCGCGCCCCACCCAGCCTGCGCGCCCTTGCCACAGGATCATCAAAAAATGCACAGTGATGCCAATGTCGATCTGACAGAAATTGCCAAATTCGAAGCCATCGCCTCCCGCTGGTGGGACATGGAGGGAGAGTTCAAGCCGCTGCACCAGATAAACCCGGTGCGCCTTGACTGGATCACCGACAAGAGCGGCGGCCTGTTCGGCAAGCGCATCCTCGACATCGGCTGCGGCGGCGGCATTCTCGCCGAGAGCATGGCCCGCCGGGGCGCCAAGGTCACCGGCATCGACATGGGCAAGGAGCCCCTCGGGGTCGCCCGCCTCCATGCCCTCGAGGCAGGCGTGGAGCTCGAGTATCGCCAGATCACCGCCGAGGCCCACGCCGATGAGGCCCCCGGCCAGTACGACGTGGTCACCTGCATGGAGATGCTGGAGCACGTGCCGGATCCCGCCTCCGTACTGCGCGCCATCGCTACCCTGGTGCGCCCGGGCGGCAAGGTGTTCGTCTCCACCATCAACCGCAACCCGAAAGCCTATCTGATGATGATCCTCGGCGCCGAGTACCTGATGAAGATGGTGCCCAAGGGCACCCACGACCACAAGAAGTTCATCACCCCCGCCGAACTGTGTCGCATGGGTGAGGCGGCGGGCCTGCTGGTACGGGACATGAGCGGGGTGCACTACGCACCGCTCTCCAACAGCTTCAAGCTCGGTCGCAACGTCGACGTCAACTACATGGTGGCGTTCGAGCGCCCGGAGCAAGGCTGATGACGACTCACTCTGCTGCGCCCCTTGGCTGCGTGCTGTTCGATCTGGACGGCACCCTGCTCGACACCGCGCCCGATCTGGGGGCCGCCGTCAACCACGTGCTGATAAGCGAAGGCTTTGCCCCCCTCTCTGACGACATCATCCGTCAGACCACCTCCCACGGGGCGCTCGGGCTGCTCAGGGCCGGTCTTGGTGACGAACTGCTCGAAGAGCTAGGCGCCACCCGCCTTCGCACCGCCCTGCTCGATTACTACGCCGCCAACCTCTGCGTTGGCACCCGTCCCTATGAGGGGATGGTGGATCTCATCGAGTGGCTCGACGAGAAGCAGCTGCCCTGGGGCATCGTCACCAACAAGCCGGGCTTTCTCACCGAGCCGCTGCTGGCGGCCCTGCCCGAGCTCGCCAGTTGTGGCGTGACCGTCAGCGCCGACACCCTGCCAGTGCGCAAGCCCGACCCCGCCCCCATGTACTTTGCCTGCGACCAGCTTGGCGTCGAGGCGAGCCACTGCCTTTATGTGGGAGATCACGTGCGCGACATTGAGGCTGGCCGCAACGCCGGCATGCGCACCGCCGTCGCCGGCTGGGGTTATCTCAATGACAACGAGGATCCGGCCCAGTGGGGCGCCGATCTGCATTTTGACACCGTGCAGGCCCTGCACCACTGGCTGCGCTACGAGCTGGGCTGAGATTACCAGCCCGTGCCGGGCACCTCTGGTACAGGAAGCAGGCAACAGAGATGGATAACAAAGGCAGCTTTGCCGCCAAATGGTGGCCAGATGAGCACTGTTGATTGATCGCGGCAGAGCCTTGCCAGTCCCGACGGGGGATCCCTGGCGATCCCCCGTTTTGGCGGTTTGACAAGCAGGGAAGCGGCGAGATCGGACACCTTTTGACCCTTGCTGCACAAGGGATAATCAGGCTGAATTTGCTAGTAAAAACACCCCCTTTTCGCAAGCAAAAAAAGTTATTTAAATTTTCCATGTTCGATCATCAGACTTGCATTTACCGGATCGGACGGATGAAAACCCACTCGCTGTGAGCGTCCACTAACACAGAGCGGAACACCCACAATTTATCCACAGCTAATCCCTTATCCACAGATTGCAAAGCCGGGCCGACCTCACTATCTTGTAGCTCGAAATCAAAATAACACTATATCTTGTGATTCATCGCACAATAGGTCCCCACCTCCCACGCCTCTCACAGGCCTGGAGGCGAGCGCCGTGCGATGGTTTTTCGGGAATCAACTAAAGGTCATCAGCCAATGAACTTGTTTGTGACGAAGCGTAACGGCCACAAAGAACCCATCGATCTGGATAAAATTCACCGCGTGCTCGACTGGGCTGCCGAGGGTCTCGACAACGTGTCGGTCTCCCAGGTGGAACTCAAGTCCCACATCCAGTTCTATGACGGCATCCGTACCGCCGACATCCACGAAACCGTCATCAAGGCCGCTGCTGACCTGATCTCCGAGCAAAGTCCGGACTACCAGTACATGGCCGCCCGCCTGGCCATCTTCCACCTGCGCAAGAAGGCCTACGGCCAGTTCGAGCCGCCCCACCTCTATCAGCACGTCGCCAAGCTGGTGGACATGGGCAAGTACGACAAGCACCTGCTGGAAGACTACAGCCAGGCCGAATTCGAGGAGCTGAACCAGCACCTGGATCACTGGCGCGACATGGACTTCTCCTACGCGGCGGTCAAGCAGCTGGAAGGCAAGTACCTGGTCCAGAACCGCGTCACCGGCGAAATTTACGAGAGCCCGCAGTTCCTCTACATCCTGGTAGCGGCCTGCCTCTTCTCCAAGTATCCGAAAGATACCCGTCTGGACTACATCAAGCGCTTCTATGATGCGGTCTCGACCTTCAAGATCTCGCTGCCGACCCCGATCATGAGCGGCGTGCGCACCCCGACCCGTCAGTTCAGCTCCTGCGTGCTGATCGAGTGCGATGACAGCCTGGATTCCATCAATGCCACCGCCAGCGCCATCGTGCGTTACGTGTCCCAGCGCGCCGGTATCGGCATCAACGCCGGCCGCATCCGTGGTCTGGGCAGCCCCATCCGTGGCGGCGAAGCGTTCCACACCGGTTGCATCCCCTTCTACAAGTACTTCCAGACTGCCGTGAAGTGCTGCTCCCAGGGCGGCGTGCGCGGCGGTGCGGCCACCCTGTTCTACCCGCTGTGGCACACCGAAGTGGAAAGCCTGCTGGTACTGAAGAACAACCGCGGCGTGGAGGAGAACCGGGTCCGTCACATGGACTACGGCGTGCAGATCAACAAGCTGATGTACCAGCGCCTGATCAAGGGCGGCGACATCACCCTGTTCTCCCCGTCCGATGCGCCTGGCCTGTACGATGCCTTCTTCGCGGATCAGGACAAGTTCGAAGCGCTCTACGTCAAGTACGAGCAGGATCCGAGCATTCGCAAGAAGACCCTCAAGGCGGTCGATCTCTTCTCCCTGATGATGCAGGAGCGCGCCGGTACCGGTCGCATCTACATCCAGAACGTGGATCACTGCAACACCCACAGCCCGTTCGATCCGAGCGTGGCGCCGGTGCGCCAGTCCAACCTCTGCCTCGAGATTGCGCTGCCGACCAAGCCGCTCAACAACGTGGATGACGAAGAGGGCGAGATCGCGCTCTGCACCCTGTCCGCCTTCAACCTGGGTGCCATCGAGAAGCTGGAAGATCTGGAAGAGATGGCGGATCTCGCCGTGCGCGCTCTGGATGCCCTGCTCGACTATCAGGACTACCCGCTCAAAGCCGCGATGAAGGGCAGCATGAACCGCCGTACCCTGGGGATCGGCGTCATCAACTACGCCTACTACCTGGCAAAGAACGGTGCCCGCTACTCCGACGGTTCCGGTCTGGCGCTGACCCACCGCACCTTCGAGGCGATCCAGTACTACCTGTTGAAGGCTTCCGTGCAGCTGGCCCGCGAGTTCGGCCCCTGCCCGGCCTTCAACGAGACCACCTATGCTCAGGGGATCCTGCCCATCGATACCTATAAAAAGGATCTGGACAACCTGTGCAACGAGCCGCTGCACCTGGACTGGGAAGCGCTGCGCGAAGAGATCCGCACCGTGGGTCTGCGCAACTCCACCCTGACCGCCCTGATGCCGAGCGAGACCTCCAGCCAGATCTCCAACGCCACCAACGGCATCGAACCGCCGCGCGGCCTGGTGTCGGTCAAGGCCTCCAAGGACGGTATCCTCAAGCAGGTGGTGCCCGAGTATGACCGCCTGAAAGATCAATACGAACTGCTCTGGAAGCAACCGAGCGTCGATGGTTACCTGCAGCTGGTCGGTATCATGCAGAAGTTTGTGGATCAGGCGATCTCCGCCAACACCAACTATGATCCCGCCCGTTTCGAAGGCAACAAGGTACCGATGAAGCAGCTGCTGAAGGACTTGCTGACCGCCTACAAATACGGCCTCAAGACCCTCTACTATCACAACACCCGTGATGGTGCGGACGATGCCCAGACCGATCTGCAAGATGACGGTTGTGCCGGCGGCGCCTGCAAGATCTGATGAACCGGGCGGGAGCATGAAGCTCCCGCCCTCCTGTTTCCCCTTATTCAAGACATTCAAATCACCATGGCCTATTCAACGTTCTGCCAGACCCAAAACGACCAGCTCAAGGAGCCGATGTTTTTCGGCCAATCGGTCAACGTGGCCCGTTATGACCAGCAAAAACACGAAGTGTTCGAACGGCTGATCGAAAAGCAGCTCTCCTTCTTCTGGCGCCCGGAAGAGGTGGACGTCTCCCACGACCGCATCGACTTCCAGGCCCTGCCGCCCCATGAGCAGCACATCTTCATCTCCAACCTGAAGTACCAGACCCTGCTGGATTCCATCCAGGGTCGCAGCCCCAACGTGGCGCTGCTGCCGCTGGTCTCCATTCCGGAGCTGGAAACCTGGATCGAGACCTGGGCCTTCTCGGAAACCATCCACTCTCGCTCCTACACCCATATCATTCGCAACATCGTCAACACCCCCGCTCAGGTGTTCGACGACATCGTCACCAACGAACAGATCCTGAAGCGCGCCGGCTCCATCAGCCACTTCTACGACGATCTGATCGAGGCGACCGCGCTCTACAACCTGCACGGTGAAGGCACCCACCGGGTGGCCGGTCGTGACGTGACCATCACCTTGCGCGAGCTGAAAAAGAAACTCTATCTGTGCCTGATGAGCGTCAACGCGCTGGAAGCGATCCGCTTCTACGTCAGCTTCGCCTGCTCCTTCGCCTTCGCCGAGCGCGAGCTGATGGAGGGCAACGCCAAGATCATCAAGATGATCGCCCGCGACGAAGCGCTGCACCTGACCGGGACCCAGCACATGCTGAACCTGATGCGCAGCGGTCAGGACGACCCCGAAATGGCCGAGATTGCCGCCGAGTGCGAGCAGGCCTGCTTCGAGCTGTTCAAGGAAGCCGCCATCCAGGAGAAAGAGTGGGCCGAGTACCTGTTCCAGGACGGCTCCATGATCGGCCTGAACAAGGACATCCTCTGCCAGTACGTGGAGTACATCACCAACCTGCGCATGAATGCGGTGGGTCTGCAGCCAGCCTTTGCCGGTGCCAAGCAAAACCCGATCCCCTGGATCAACACCTGGCTGTCGTCCGACAACGTGCAGGTCGCCCCACAGGAAGTGGAAGTGAGCTCCTATCTGGTAGGTCAGATCGACAGCGAAGTGAATGCCGAAGACCTGGGTGATTTCGAGCTGTGAGTGACGCCACCGGCACGCTGACTCCTGCCCCGCACGCGGCTCCCGCCCAGAGCGACGCAGGCTCGCCACGGGTGCATACCCAGGATGACGTGCTGCACGCCCATCCCGGCGAGAGCGTACTGGAAACCCTGGAGCGCCACGGTCATCACGTGGAGTTCCAGTGCCGCAGCGGCTATTGCGGCGCCTGCCGCACCCCGCTGCTGGCAGGCAAGGTGCACTATGCCGCCGTGCCGCTCGCCTTTGTCTCAGAGGGAGAGTGCCTGCCCTGCTGCTGCAAACCGGTGGGCGCCATCCGGCTGGACATCAAGAAGCGCTGAGCCCCCTCAGGTTCGCGTCAGCAAACAAAAAGCCGCCGGATTGCTCCGGCGGCTTTTTTATATCCATCTCTATGCCTGGTGAGCGGGCGGCTGATGCACCACCCGCCCCCGCAGGGCCTTACAGCCAGGGCGCGGCGGTCGGCCCATGGTGCAGACCCAGCTTCCAGACCCGGCCGAAGTGCTTGTAGTGACCGGCCGCGACACCGGCCTTCTCGCCCATGCCGTGGTAGAGGTCGAGGTGGCCCTTCTTCACCGCACCGCCCACATCCAGCGCGATCAACAGCCGCAGCTGGTGCTTGCCGGTCCAGTTGCCCTCTTTGTCCAGCAGCGGCACTTCCGCCAGGATAGGCGTGCCCATCGGCAGCAGGGTCTTGTCGGCGGCCACCGCTGCCATCGGCAACAATGGAATGCCGGCGGCCCCGATCACGTCGTTGGTGGGGCGACGCTCGAAGAAGACATAGGAGGGGTTCTGCTCCACCAGCTCCTTGACGCTCTCCTCCGGCTGACGGTTGGCCCACTCCTTGATGGCCTTCATGGACATCTGCTCCTTGGGCACTTCGCCGCGATCGATCAGCACCCGGCCGATGCTGACGTAACCGTGACCGTTCTTGCCGCTGTAACCCAGATATTGCAGCCGATCGTCGTCACCATAGTGGACAAAGCCCGAGCCCTGCACGTCCATCAGGAAATTGTCGATGAGGGATTTGCTGTAGCCCAGCTCCAGCCCACGGTTGGCCAGGGCCCCCTGATGGATCTGGGCCCGGCTCGGGCAGCGCCCGCCGCATTTGGGCATGGCATAGATGGGGTACTTGTACTTGGCATCCGGGCGGTGACGCACCTCCAGCACCGGCGAGTAGTAACCGGTGAACAGCACGTTGCCCATCCGATCCGAGCCGCCCAGCTGGGCCAGGCTGATGCCGTAACGGGTGATCTGAGCGGGATCGCCGCCATTGGCCACCCAGCGGGAGAGTTGATGGTAAAGCTCGCCGTAGCGACGGGTCATCTTGCCGGAGCGCTCCAGCACCAGCCGGCTCTGGGGGCCGAACTTGCTGTAGTCGGCGCGCTGTCGGCTGTTGACCCGCTCCACTCGCACCAGATCGTCAGGCAGGGGACCGTCCAGATACTGCTTGCCCAGATTTTCCGGCACCTCGCAGTTGAGAAAACATCTGGCATCGGGTTTGTTTTTGGGCACCTGGGCTTGCTCAGAGTTGCCCGCACAACCGGCCAACCCCAGTACTGCGGCGGTCAGCCAGTAAGCGTGTTTATTCATATGTCCTCATATAACACCAAGGGTTATGTTCGGCGGGGAAGATGCCAAATTTGCAGGGGGAAAGCAAACGCCTTCAGGCCTGGGACGGCGGATTTCTCCAAAGGGGATCTTCTGGGTTATAACAAGGTAACAGGGTGTGAGAGGCCATGGATGGAACAGCTCGAAATCTTCCCGCTGCAGAGCCCCTGCATCGGGGTCTGCGAAGTGAACAACAAGGGCTACTGCAAAGGGTGCCTGCGCAGCCGCGAGGAGCGTTTCAACTGGCTCACCATGAGCCATGCCCAGCAGCAAGAGGTGATGCGCCTGTGCCGTGGTCGCAAGGCGCGGGTGGAAGCCGCCCGCCGCAAAGCGCTGGAGGGAGCCCAACCCGAGTCGCCGGAGCAACCGGGCTGGGATTTTTAAACCCAGCCCCTCTCTTATCCCTCTTTACCCCCCCCCCCCCCTTTGCACCACTCGCACCAGCTCGCTGAACGCCACGAACAGGTGATAGAAGGTGCTGGCCGGTGCATGGCCGGCCAACGGCGCCCCCGTCACATCCACCTGATCTATCCACTGACCCGGCAGCGCCGGCATCAGGTAATAGTCAAAGATCCGTCCCACCACCTCACCAATCCGGTGCGCAATCTCAGCCTCCCCTCGCCGCTCGTAGGCTGCCAGCAGCGCCTTGAGCTGCTCGGTCTGGCACCAGAGCCGGCTGGTCGTCCGATGGGGCCGCCCGTCATCGCTGAGTTCATCCAGCACCAGCCCGGTCGGTCCGTGGCCGTGAACGGTGGCAAAGCGGGTCAGGATGGCCATCACCTCGTCTATCTTGCGGGCACTCGGTCCATATTCCCACCCTTGCGCCAATGCCCGATAGCGGGCCAGCAGCCAGCACCACTCGTAGTGATGGCCCGGGTCGATCAGGTGCGAATCGGGATGGGTCGGGAGAAGCCGTTCATCGAAGAACTCCCGCAGCAAGGCGGGCTCCAGCAAGCGCTGGCAAAACAGCTGATAGAGCCGATGGGCACGCCCTTGCCAGCGCGGCTCATCAAAGCTCTCCGCCGCCACCAGCAGCGCTTCAAACAGATGCATATGGGGGTTTTGACTGCGCGGCGCGCTTGCTGGAAAGCGGGAGTGAAACCCGCCGTGCACGGGATCGGCAAAGAGCAGTTCGATGGCCTGATAGCGCGACTCGGCCTGCTGCTGCCAGCGCGGCTCGCCGCTCAAGCGGTAGAGCCAGCACTCGGCCAGCAGGGCAAAGGCGTATTCGTAGCAGCACACCGCACCGTCGGCGGGCGAGCCATCGGCATTGAGGGAAAACAGCTGGTTGCCGGCGCCATCAGCAAAGCGCCTCATGCCGAACGTGGCGCAGCGCTCTGCCAGCTCGCCCCCCTCATACCAGCCGAGCAGGGCGGCGTGGCTGAACACATAGATCTGGCGACTCTGCACCCGAAAACGAATGGGCTGCCAGAGCGGTGCGCCTGCGCTATCCAGCCCTTCGGCAAACAGCCCCCGCGCCCAATCAAAGCCGCTTGCCCCCCAGTGAGGCAGCGCCTCCTCCAGCAGCCAACGTCGGCAACGCTGCGCCGCCTCTTTTATCTCGTCATGCATCTCATCACCTCTCCAGCCAACCCATCATCCAGCCCATAAAAAGGGAGAGCCCTGCTCTCCCCTGTCTGTGCTCACCTCAACCTTTGAACGGCCTAGAAGAGCCCGACGGCGACCCCGACAAAGGCCACGACCAGCAGCCCCAGCATGGCCTTGACCGGCGAGACGTTGCGTCTGGCCATCAGATACCATGTGCCCAGCACCACCAGCAGCGGCATCAGCTTGGGAAAAATGCCGTCCAGCATGGCCTGCAACTGGATGTTGACCCCGTCGGAGGTGACGAAATCGAGCCCGGTGGAGAGATTGACGTAACTGGCCGCCACCCCGCCCATCACGAAGACCCCGAGCAGGGAGAGCGCCTCGCGTAGCTTGACCGACTCCGAGCTCACCAGCGCCTCCACCGAGCCGGTCCCCATCCGGTAGCCCTTCATGAACAGCATGTAGGAGCCGGTGATGACGATGGCGTTGAAGCTGATGATGTAAAAGAGCGGCCCCAGCACGCTGCCGCCGGCGGCCAGCGCCATGCCGATGCTAAGCAGAATGGGCACCAACATGCCCGGGATCATGGAATCCCCGATCCCGGCGATGGGCCCCATCAGCCCCACTTTCAGGGTGTTGATGGTCTCGCCATCGATCCGCTCGCCGTTGGCCCGCTTCTCCTCCAGCCCTACCGCCAACCCGTTGATGATGGCGCCAAGCTGAGGCTCGGTGTTGTAGAAGGAGGCGTGACGCTTCATCGCCTCCGTCCGCTCCGCCTTGCCGGGATAGAGCTTCTTGAGCGCCGGCATCATGCCAAGGCAGAAGCCGAAGGATTCGAGCCGCTCGAAGCTCATGGAGGAGAGGTTGTACATCATCCAGGCGCGCCAGCAGGCACGCAAATCCTTGAGAGTGAGGGCCACCGGCGCCTTGTTCACCGGCTGGCCCGCTTGCAGCTTTGCGTCCATCAGAATTCATCCTCATCGTCGGTTTGGGTGGCAGCGCGGGCAGCCGGTGCAGGGCGCGGCTCCGGCTTGTAGTTGTAGTGGATGAGCGCGAGCAGGGCGCCGATCATCACCAGCCCCACCATGTTGAGCTTGAGAAAGACGATGCCGACAAAGCCCACCAGAAAATAGATCAGCATGCTGCTCTGCTTGATGATCTGCTTGAGCAGGATGGCGATGCCGACCGCCGGCAAGATGCCCCCCACCACCGTCATGGTGCGGATCACCAGCTCCGGCAGGCTGTTCATGAAGCCTTCGATGTACTGGTTACCAAAATAGACGGCGATGAAGGTGGGTACGAAGCGCAGCACGAAGTTGCTGGCCTGCGGGAAGATCGCGCTGTTGAGGTAGACCCCCTGCTCGTCCCCCTGCTCCAGTGCCACGTCGGCCCTGTGGTTCCAGTAGGAGTTGAGCACCATCATGAAGTTGAAGAGGATGGTACCGGCGATGCCGATGGTGGCAGCAATGGCCACCGCCACCGACGGCTCCTTGCCCGACAGTATGCCCAGCGCAATGGCCGGAAAGGCGACGAAGTTGAGATCCGCCGGCATGGAACCACCCGGCGTCACCATGGCGATATAGACCGCCTGCACCGCCACCCCGATGAGGATCCCGGTCTGGATATCACCGAGGATGGCCCCCACCAGCATGCCCGAGACCAGCGGGCGGGTGATGGTGTACCAGCCCCCGGTCAATCCCAACAGCCAGAGGCTGCTGAGGGCACCGAGATAACAGAGTATCCCGATGAGAGTTGCTTCCAGAAACATGATGTCTGCTCCCTATTTCAGCTTTTTCTGGGCATCCGCCCAGCTGTAGTGGCTGGCATCCGGCACCAGCCGAAAGTCAATGTCGTGGCCCAGGCCGGCCAGGTAGTCGAAGGCGGCGATCTCCTGCGCCGTGACCGACTGGTTGGGGCCTATGGTGGTGGTCTGCTCGCGGGCACTCATGGGCCCGACGTTGATCTTGCCGTTGTGGTTCTCAAGGGAGATGCCGGCGGCGCAGAGCCGCTGCAGGGTGACCGGCGACTTGCCGATCACGAAGTAGCGCTTGTCGCTGGCGATCACCTTGGGCAGCTTGGCAATCGCCGTCGCCACATCGAACAGCCATACCCGGGTATCCGGCACGGCACCGATCATCACCTGGGAGAGCAGCGGATCGGCCGCCACCTCGTCATCGATCGCGACGATGCCGTCGCAAGGTAGCTCCCTGGCCCAGCGCGTCACCAGCTGACCGTGGATCACCCGATCGTCAATGCGTACAAATGAAATGGCCATCTCGCTCTCCTAGAAGTTGTCGTCTTGCTGGTGCGCAACCGCCGGGGCCGCGATCACCATGGATTCCAGCGCCTGGGCCAGCAACTGGCGGGCCGCCTCGTGCACATCCACGGCATCCAGCAGATCGGCGCTCATCAGCAGCATGGGGAAGTTGACCCCGGCCACCACGGCCAGCGGCTGCGGCCATTCATGGTCAAACGCGCAGCGGCACGCCACGTTGTAGGGGGTGCCGCACTCCATGTCGCACAGCACCAGCACCCCGTCAGCCCCCGCGCCATGGCGGCGCAAGGTCTGTTCAAACTCGCTGCGAAAGGCCTCGATCCCCCCCTCTTCGGTGAGGGAGACGGTCGCCACCGCCGGCAGTTCGCCGTAGACCATGCTGGCGCTGGCCAGCAGGGCCGGCGCCAGTGAACCATGGGTTGCGATAAGGATCCTCAGCATCTTGGTTACCCCCTCACATAGGCCTTGATGGTGGCGATGGTCGCCCCTTCACTCTCACCGCTCGGGCGGATGCGATAGCGCCCTACCGAGGCCGGGACGATGAAGGTTTCGGCGTAGTGCACCACAAACGGTGCGAACGCATGGTCGGGACTCTCCACCGTCGCCTCCCGCCCCTCAATCAGATTGAGCACCTGCACAGTGCCACCGGTGTCGTGCTCCACCGGCACGCTGAACCAGTGGCGACGGGTCTCGATGAATTCCCGCTCGTGCAGCCCGGTGCGCTCCTCGCGCCAGCCCGGCCCCTCGGCAATGGGTTCGATGCGATTGACCAGGTGCTCGCGGGTCCAGTCGGTGTCGCGCTCCCACTGGATCACCTTGCTGCCATGCTCCAGATGGATGGGGCGCGGGATGCCGTCGAGCCCGACCCGACTCCAGTCCCACAGCTTGAAGGTGAAGATGTAGGGGGTGGCGCTGATCTCGAGCACCATGGCCCCCTCTCCCGAGCAGTGGACGGTCCCGGCCGGGATCAGGAAGTGATCGTGCTGGCGGGCCGGGAAGCGGTTGATGAAGCGCTCGTCATCGAAGGGCTTCTCGCCGCGCTGGGCGGCAGCCAGCTCCGCCAGCATCGCCTGCGGGTCGATACCGGTGCGGGTACCGAGGTAGACGCAGGCACCCGGCTTGCCATCGAGCAGGTAGTAGCTCTCGTCCTGGGTGTAGTGCATGCCGAACTCCTGCTGGATGTACTCGGTCAGCGGATGCACCTGCAGGCTGAGCGGCTGCCCCCCTACCGTGTCGAGAAAATCGAACCGGATCGGGAACTCGGCGCCAAAGCGGGCGTGTACCCGCTCCCCAAGCAGGGCGCTGGGCTGGCACAGCACCAGGTTTTGCGACGGGATCTCTACCCGCACCTCGCCAATGCGCAGGTAGAGGCTGTTCTCTTCCGGTACGCAATCAAAGCACCAGGCATAGTTGGGCTGGGCCGGGTCCAGATCGCACACCTGCTTCATCCACTGCCCGCCCCAGACCCCGGGGTCGAAGAAGGGCACCACCCGAAACGGCTGGTGCGCCGCCTGATGCAACCCCGCCAGCAGCGCCTGCCCCGTCACCAGGGTCGGCTTGCCTCGGGTGTTGGTATCGAGCAGGAAATCGATGGTGGGCAGCTGGGCCAGTTTATGGCGGTCAAACACCCGCCACTCGATGAAGAAGGCGCGCTTGTAGCGGCGCAGTATGTCCTCCTCCTCGTTGCCGGCCCCCCAGTTGCCGATCTCCTTGCGACGCAGCCGCTGCTGGATCTCCCAGCGGGCGAGATCGGCATAGACCCGCACGTCCCCCTCGGCCACCAGGGAGGCGCCACTGCCCATCACCACCACCAGGCCACCGGTTATCTCTGCGACCTGCTGCTGCAGACGCGCCAGCGCGGCCGGGTCAAAAAACTCCACCATCTTGTGGGGGGCCAGCACGCCAAAGACCCGGTCGTCGGTGATGAAGCGATCCAGCATCGCCAGCACTTTTGGTTCGGGCAGGCGGGCCTGCTCCACCTCGATGAGCGTGTGGGGTCCAAGCCTCGCCAGCAGCTGGCTACGCAGCTCGTCCTGATCCACGCCGTGATAGCAGTCGATCACCAGCACTACCCTTGCCCCACCTTGCCCGTCTGCCGCGGCCTGCAGTCGCCGGGCTATCTCGTGCCAGCCGGCACAGGCGGCGCCCTCATGGCCGGCGACCACCACGTCCGGGAATTTGTCGTAGTTGGAGACGTAACTCGAATGAATCATTGGCTTGCTCTCTCGTTGACACCTACGAAAGAGATAAATCGATTAACCTGTTAACCACAACCTGATAAACAAGATTAACCTCATAAAATGGTGTATTTGATCGCCAACATGGGCGAAATATGTGATCATGACGGCAATTTCATCATGGCACGTTAACAACAGAAGGTTAATCGATATACCTTTGAGGCCTACTCCCTGACAGGATCCATCCCATGAGCAATGTGACCGTTGCCGACATCGCCCGCCATCTGGGGGTGTCGACTGCCACCGTCTCCATGACCCTGCGCAACAAGGGGCGCATCTCCGAGCACACCCGCCAGCGGGTACTCAGGGCCATCGACGAGCTCGGCTATGTCTACAACCAGACCGCCGCCAACCTGCGCAACAAGAGCAGCAACCAGGTCGGTCTGTTGCTGCACGACATCACCAACCCCTTCTATGCGGAGATGACGGCGGGCCTGAGCCGGGAGATGGAACATCACGATCTGATGCTGTTTCTGGCCAACAGCGAGGAGTCGGCCACCCGGCAGCAGCAGTTCACCGACTCGCTGCAGCGCAACAACGCCGCCGGCATGGTGATCTGCGCCACCCAGACCACCCCCCGCAGCTTCTTCGAGAGTCTGCAGCGCCGCCGCATGCCCACCATTCTGATCGTACGGCCGGTGCCGGACGTGGCGATCGACTTCGTCGGCACCGACAACTTTCTGGGCTGCCAGCTGGCGACCGAACACCTGCTGAAGCTGGGCCACCGCCACATCGCCTTTGTCGGGGGCAACCCCGCCTCCATCAGTCGCTCCCAGCGTCTCGGCGGCTACATGAGCAAGTTGCTCGAACACGGCATCTCCCCAAGGCCGGAGTGGATCATCGGCTGCGGCGCCAGCCGGGTGGAAGGCACCCGCGCCATCACGGCGCTGCTGGAACAGCATCCCGAGGTAACGGCGGCGGTCTGCTATCAGGACGTGGTGGCGCTCGGCGCCATTCTGGCGCTGCGCAAGCTGGGGCGGGTCATCGGTCAGGACTTTGCACTGGTGGGCTTTGACGATCTGCCGGAAACCGCGCTGGTGGACCCGCCCCTCACCACCGTCTCGGTGGCGTCGCGGGAGATCGGCCGAAAAGCCGGCGAGCTGCTGCTCGAGCGGATGGCCGGCAACGACGAACCGGCCAAGAGCATCATTCTGCCCCCCACCCTGGTGGTGCGCCAATCCTGCGGTAGCCCCTAGCAGGCCGCCGCACGCGCTGTTTCAAGTGGCTTGCCCAGCAGAAGTGACAATCCGGGGCGTGCCATCCTCCCCGGCCAGCACCCGCAGGCCAAAGCCGCGCACTCCCAACGCACCGTAATCGTGGCCGGCGACGGCGGGCCAGACCGCCAGCGCCGAGAGCTGCGTCGCGCCGGTGTTGATGAGTCGATGGGCCACATGGCCAGGGATATGATGAACGCTGCCGGCAAAGACCTGCTCCAGCCAGCAGACACCGGCCATATCTTGCAGCAGCAACAACCCCTGCCCGCACAACCCGAAGTAGTATTCCGCCTGCTCGGCGCGCGCATGGAGATGACCGCGGGTCATGAAGAATTCCCGGCCAACCCGGCCCGCCTCCAGATAGGTGACCCCCATGTTGAGATCCCCCTCGCCTCCATGGCCGGGCAACATGGCGACCCGATAGAGCCGGGTATCAGGCGAAAGCGCCGCCGCGGCGTGAGGGTCGGCAAAAAGCTCCTGCAGGTCGGCCAGGGTGGTGCTCTTTTCTACCAGCTCGGCGCCAGCGAGTCTACCGGTCGCAAAGTCGAGAATGGGGGGAATCATGGGGGTCATCATCTGCTCCTGAGGATCGGGTTATCGACAGGCGCGGTGGCGCCCTTCGGGGTTCCACGCTAGAGGGTTAATCCATTAACCACAAGCCAGGTTGCCCTACCCTCGTCACTTTTTTGGACAATAAATTTGGGCAATAAAAAAGCGGCCCAAAGGCCGCTCTCTTGTATGGCGTGTTGCTGGTTAGCGGCTTATGCCGTGGCCAGCTTGGCCTGCTCTTCACCGCGCTTGAGCATGGCGTAGGAGACACCGGTCAGCAGCGAGCCTGCCGCAATCGCCACGATATACATCATGACGTTGCTGATGGCGTGCGGGATGAACAGCACGAACAGACCGCCGTGGGGTGCCATCAGCTCACAGCCGAACAGCATGGAGAGCGCACCGGTCAGGGCGCCGCCCACCATACAGGCCGGGATGACCCGCATCGGATCCTTGGCGGCAAACGGGATAGCCCCCTCGGAGATAAAGCACAGACCCAGCACGAAGGAGGCTTTGCCCGCTTCCTGCTCCGCCTTGATGAACTTGGTGCGGGCCAGGAAGGTGGCGATCCCCATCCCCAGCGCCGGCACCATACCGGCGGCCATCACCGCAGCCATCGGGGCGTAGGTTTTGGAGGCCAGCAGGCCAACCCCGAAGGCGTAGGCCGCCTTGTTGACCGGGCCCCCCATGTCGAAGCACATCATGGCGCCGATGATGACACCCAGCAGCACTGCGTTGGCAGAGCCCATGTTGTTGAGGAAGGTGGTCATGGCATTCATGATGCCGGCCACCGGGCCACCCACGACGTAGATCATCACCAGACCGGTAAACAGGCTGGCAAAGAGCGGAATGATCAGGATGGGCTTGAGCGCTTCCAGGGTCACCGGCAGGCGCACCTTGTCGCTCAGGTACTTGGCGCTGTAACCGGCCAGGAAACCGGCCACGATGCCGCCAAGGAAACCGGCGCCCAAGGAGCTTGCCAGCATGCCGCCGATCATGCCGGGAGCGAGACCCGGACGATCAGCGATGGAGTAGGCAATGTAACCGGCCAGCACCGGGATCATCAGGGCAAAGGCGGAGCCACCACCGATCTTCATCAGGGCGGCGGCCAGAGTGCCTTCCACCTTGAACGCCTCAATACCGAACACGAACGAGAGCGCGATGATAAGGCCACCCGCCACCACCATCGGCAGCATGAAGGAGACACCGGTCAGCAGGTGCTTGTAGGGGCCTGCTTTTTCCTCTTTCTTGGGCTGGCTGGCGCCGCTGTGGCGATAGGTTTTCGCCTCGTTCCACGCCTTGTCGAGCTCGGCACGGGTTTTCTTGAGCGCCGCACCGGTACTGGTGCGATAGACCGGCTTGCCGTCGAAACGGGCCATGTCCACCTCGATATCGGTGGCGAGGAACACCAGATCGGCGGATGCAATCTCCTCGGCAGTCAGGGCATTCTGGGCACCGACCGAGCCTTGAGTCTCGACGCGGATCTGATAACCCAGCTGTTTGGCCATGGTCTCCAGCGCTTCTGCCGACATAAAGGTGTGGGCCACCCCGGTCGGGCAGGCGGTCACCGCCACGATGCGCTTGCCTGCGGCGGCCGGTTTGGCGGCAGCATTGGCAACGGCGGAGTCGGCTTGATGACGATAAACACTGGCGCCGCTGCTGGCGGCTTCCAGCAAGGCGGCCGGATCCTGCAGGGCGAGATCCATGCTGCCCTGATAGACCTGCTTGCCATCATATGCAGCGAGATCCACCGGAGCGCTGGCGACGACCAGCACCAGATCGGCGGCGGCAATCTGCTCCTTATTCGGCACCTGACGGGGTTGCACGCTGGAGCCGACGTCGAGGGTGAGTTCCCAGCCAGCCAGTTTGGCCTGCTGTTCTATCCGTTTTGCAGCGAGAAAGCTGGTGGCAATGCCCGCCGGGCAAGCCGTAACCAAGATTGCTTTCATTGGGCATCTCCTGAGTTTTCCATTGAGGGGGTATGGCATTGAACCGGTGCCAGCGCATCCAGACGCTCTACGCGCACCTGTTCAAGCAAGGGGTTGAGCACATTGATATCGTCAAAGCCGACCGCGACCTGGCTGACCGCCAGCGCCGAGACGGCGGTGGCCAGCCGCAGGGTCTGCTCCGGCGTCCAACCAAGGCTGAGACCATGGGCGAGACCGGCCACCAGCGAATCGCCAGCACCCACGGTGCTGACCACCTGCATCCGCGGCGGAATGGCCTGCCAGACGGCATCCGGGGCAAACCAGATGAGGCCATTAGCGCCGTTGGAGATCACCACGTTGGGGATCCCGCTGGCCTGCAGCGCGCGGGCACACTCGGCCTGCTCGCTCAGGGTCTTGATGGGGCGGCCTGCCCACTGGCTCAGCTCCTCCAGATTGGGTTTGACCAGGGTCGGCGCCGCCTTGATCCCTTCGCTTAACGCCGCGCCGCTGCAATCAAAGATCACCTGCTTGCCCTTGGCCTTGAGCAGGCGGATCAGATGGGCGCAGTAATCGGGGGCCACCCCTTTGGGCAGGCTGCCCGCCAGCACGAACCACTCAGCATGCGCAGCCAACTCGTCGATGGCCTGCTCCAGCGCGCTCACCTCCCCTTGCTCAATGGTGAGCCCCGGCAGGTTGAGATCGGTGACCCGACCGGATTGCTCGGAGATCTTGACGTTGATACGGGTGCTGCCCGCAACACGGACAAAGTGATCATCCAGCGCCCGCTCTGCAAACAGGGAGACAAAGCTCTGTTCATTGTCAGCGCCCAGCCAGCCGGTGACGCCTACCTCGCGGCCCAAATCCTTGAGCACCATGGCGACGTTGATCCCCTTGCCCGCCGCACGCAGGTTGGCCTCGCTCACCAGATTGACCTCGCCAAGGCTCATCGCGTCCAAACGAGTGGTGAGATCCAGGGCGGGGTTGAGGGTAATGGTGACAATCTTCATCAATGCGCCCCCTCGCCGAGACCAGCGGCGATCGCCTCACCGATCCCCTTGAGAGCCGCTTCGGCATCAGCCCCTTCGGCGCGAAACGCCAGACGGTGCCCGCATTTGACCCCAAGACCGATCACTTTCATCAGGCTCTTGGCGGAAACCGCTTCGCCGCTGCCATCCAGATTGGCCACCCGGATGTCGGATTCAAACTCTTTGGCCACCTTGACCAGCATGGCGCCGGGACGAGCGTGCAAGCCGTGGGGATTGATGATGGTGAAGGTTTCGGAAAGACCGCTCGCGGGGCCTGCTTGCAGCATGGCCAGTCCCTCGCCGCCCGCCAGCGTAGCGAGTTGGCCGGCAGCCGCCAGTTTGGCCAGATTCTCCAGTTGCGGCAGATGGCTGCTATCTGCGGCGCACAGCAGCAGCATGGCGCTGACCGGCAGCTCCCCTGCCGTGAGGGCGCTACTCGGGGTGGCCAGCACCCAACCGGTCTGGGCCGCTTGCGCCCGGGCGAGCCAGACGCCTTCGCCCAGATAGGCAGGTTCGCTTGCCAGCAGCGCGCTCACCATGGCGGCATCGCCCCAGCCCGCAGACTTGGCGCGGGCGGCTGCTCCCAGCAGCAGTTGGTCGCGATCATCGGCCGGGAAGTCAGCCAGGGTCAGGTATTGCACCTCTTTGGCGGCAGTGGCGCCAGTCAGGATGTTGATGATGGTGTCGGCATCGGTGGCCTCTTTGAGCTGAGCTGCCGCCTGCTCGTCACCCAGCACATGGGTGAGCTGGCGCAAAATGCCCAGATGCTCGTCGGACTTGGCGGCGATGCCGATGGCGACATAGGCGATCTGCCCCTCATCCCACTCGATGCCATGAGGGAACTGGGCCACCATGACGCCTGTGTTCTTCACCAGATGACGGGTATCGGTGGTGCCGTGGGGAATGGCGATGCCGCTGCCAAGATAGGTGGCATGCTGCGCTTCACGGGCCAGCATCCCATCCACATAGCCCGCTTCCACCAGACCGGCTTCGGTCAGTTTGCCTGCCAGCAGGGCAATGGCGTCCGACTTGGTCGCCACCGACTGCCCCAGCAGGATCTGCTGTCGCGCCAACTTCAACATAGAAATTCTCCATCAGGTGCCGGGCGGCCTGACCGTACCGGCTCATCAAACATAACCATTCGTACCACTCGCCTGCTGACAATAGACCGGATTGCATCCCTTCGCGGGTCATACCCGGTTTTTATGCCCGGCCATCGATTGTCTGCTGACAAGCTGAATCGTTTCACTTACACTCAGACTGAATCGTTTCAGCGAATTGATCAAGTACCCACAAAGAGTGCTTTTCAATGATATGATCCCGCGCACATTTTTCGGTGCCCTCACCAGGCAGTGCCCGTGGGCCTTGCAACTCAAACAGAGCCAACATGATGAAACTGGATGAAATCGCCGCCCTCGCCGGTGTCTCGCGCACCACGGCCAGCTATGTGATCAATGGCAAGGCCGACCAATACCGCATCAGCCAGGCCACCCGCGACAAGGTGATGGCGGTGGTTACCGCCCACAACTACCAGCCGGACAGCCGCGCCGCCTCCCTGCGTGGTGGCCAGACCAAGACCCTGGGCTTCATCCTGCCCGACCTGGAGAACGCCAGTTACGCCAAGCTCGCCAAACGGCTGGAGCAAGGGGCGCGGGTACAGGGCTATCAGCTGCTGATCGTCTGCTCGGAAGATGACCCCGCCACCGAAAAAGAACTGGCCGAGATGCTGGCCAGCCGCCACGTGGATGCCTTGCTGGTGGCCAGTTGCCTGCCACCCGAAGATCCCTTCTACCTCGGCCTGCAGACGCGCGGCATCCAGGTGCTCGCCATCGACCGGGCCATGGCGGCCGACAAGTTCGTCACCGTGGCCAGCGAAAACCAGAAGGCAAGCTGCGATCTCACCGCCTCCCTGCTCTCGCCGGCAATCAAGCACATCGCCCTGATCACCGCGCTGCCGGCGCTCACGATCAGTCGGGAACGCAAGGCAGGCTTCGAGCAGGCCGTCGCCAGCCACAGCACGGCTTGCCATCTGTGTGAAGGGGCCCACTTCTCCCGCGCCGAGGGCTACCGCCTGATCAAGACGCTGCATCAGCAGCTCGGCCAGCTACCCCAGGCACTGGTAGCCACCTCCTACATCCTGATGGAGGGGGTGCTCGACTATCTGCTGGAACAGGAGACCGACATGAGCCGGCTGGCCATGGCCACCTTCGGCGACGATCGCCTGCTCGATTTTCTCCCCTTCGGCATCAACTCCCTGCCCCAGCAGCACGATGCCCTCGCCAGCCAGGCGCTGGAACTTGCCCTCAAGGCGATTGGCGGTGAATATCAGTGCGGGTTGCACTATGTGAGCCGTACCCTTAAACGCCGCCGCTAATCCTCTCTGCATCGCGCGCCGCTGCGACCCGGTTCGCAGCGGCGCGTTTTTTCACCAGCCAAAGTGCACTCCTGTCATCTTTTATTTCCACTCATTCTACCCACCCAGTACAAAATCCGCCTTTACACGCTTGTATCCAACATTTTAATTCGCTAAGTTGGCAACCATCTTTTACAACCAGCGGATTTTTCGTAACGATGGGTTCACTCCGATATTGCTAGCCTCCGGTCTCGACCCCGGAGGCGCCTTGCCAACACCTCATATGCCTGCTGCGCACGGCGCAGTTTCTCGATTCGGATGGACACCATGAATACCAAAACCCTGGGATGTACCCTGTTGATTGCCGGCACCACCATAGGCGCCGGCATGCTGGCCCTGCCGCTGGCCTCCTCCTCCCTTGGCGGGCCCGCCACCCTGCTGCTGATGATCAGTCTCTGGGGCCTGATGGCCTTTACCGCCATGCTGCAGGTGGAAGCCAGCCTCAACACCGGCAAGTGGTACCTGCACCAGCTGGCGGATCACCTGCTCGGCCCCTGGGGCAAGCGCATTGCCTCCTTCTGCATCCTGATGCTGTTCTACTCGCTGGCCTCCGCCTACATCAGCGGCGGCAGCAGCCTGCTGGCACAGGCGCTGGCCGATGCGGGCCTGCCCCTCAGCCAGGAGCAGGCGGCCTGGGCCTTTACTCTGCTGTTTGGCGGCATGGTCTGTGTCGGCACCAAACAGGTGGATTACCTCAACCGACTGATGTTCACCGTCAAGCTGGTGATCATGGTGGCCGTCCTCGGGCTGCTGCTGCCGCGTGCCGAGGGGCAGCACCTGCTCTCCATGCCGCTCGGTCAGGGCTTGTTGCTGGCAGGCCTGCCGGTCATCTTCACCTCGTTCGGTTTTCACGGCTCCATCCCGAGCGTGATGCTCTACCTGGGGGACTGCCCCAAGCAGCTGCGCCGGGTCTTCGTGTGGGGCTCCGCCCTGCCGCTCATCCTCTACGTGCTGTGGCAAATCGCCATCCTGGGGCTGCTCGGTCAGCAATCCCTGATCCAGACCGGCGGGGCGCTGGACAGCCTGCTGGCCAACGTCGGTAATCTGGTGAGCTGGCCCGCTTTCAACCAGGCGATGCATCTCTTTGCAGATCTGGCGCTGGCCACCTCCTTCCTCGGAGTGACGCTGGGGCTGTTCGACTTCATGGCCAAGGTGACCCGCCGCAAGGACAACTGGCAGGGTCGCACCCAGACCGGTCTCATCACCTTTGTGCCGCCGTTGCTGTTTGCCCTCTACTTCCCGCAAGGCTTCATCATGGCGCTGGGCTACGCCGCCATCGCGCTGGCAGTGTTGGCGGTGCTGCTGCCGGTGACCCTGGTGTGGCAGAGCCGCAAGCGGGCCGAGGCGCACCACTACCGCGCCCCGGGCGGCGTGCTGGCCCTGGGCCTTGCCGGCGCCATGGGGGTGCTGATCGTCGGGGTACAGATAAGCGTCAGCATGGGATTGCTGCCCGCGCTCTAAGCCAGAGCCGGTATTGCATGTCCCAATAGCAAAAGCGCAAAAGCCCCGCCAACCCAGTTGGCGGGGCTTTTTCTATGCCATCGGTATATGTCATCGATATAAAGGGGTCCGCCTGCGCGGTGATCATCTCCCTGATGCATCAAACGTTCATATATGCACCATGTATCGACACCCTGTATATATATGAACAATTCTTGTACACTGATAGCAGATCGCCTTTTTGGCAACAGAATACACGCTCAATCCAGCAAGGAGCCTGACATGGCCACAATCGCACACGTTCAACGGCAAGATGGCGCCGTTGATCCCAGCAAGGCGCTGCCGGTGGTGTTTCGCATCCTGGACAAATGGCAGTGCAACACAGATGAACAGTTACGACTGCTCGGCATCTCTTCGCGTTCAACCTTGAACAAGTACAAAGAGTCCCACGGCGGGATCAGACTGAGTGCGGATCTGCAGGAGCGAATGAGCTACCTGCTCAACATTCACAAGAGCCTGCGGGTGCTGTTCAGCGCGGACGAGAGCATCTATGGCTGGGTACGCAAGTCCAACAGCCACCCCTTCTTCGCCGGCCGCAGCGCCATGGAGGTGATGCAGGGTGGCCGTGTGGCCGATCTGTATGAGGTCGCTATCCGCCTGCACGCCTGGCGCGGAGGCATGGCCTGATGCAGACTCCCCCGCAGCGCGCATTCAAGGACGAGTCAGCCTACCGGATCATCCCGAGCCGCTACCCCACCATCTGCCTCTATGAGGATGTGGCCAACGCCGACGAACTGGAGGCAGTCTGGGCCATCGAAGCGCTGACCAACGACAGGTTGAGGGAAGAGGCCGGCGAGCTGACGAGAGTGCCGAAAGCGGACTGGCTGGTGGGCTTGGCCGGCGGCAGCCATGTGATGGCCGCCTTCACCCACCTCAATCCGGAGGGGGCCCGCTTCACCACCGGCGATTTTGGCGGTTATTACTGCGCCCCCAGCCTCGACACCGCCATCAAGGAGACGGTCTACCACCAAGAGCGCGTATTCGGCTACACCCGTGAACCCGCCCAGAAGGTGCAGATGCGGGTGATCCATGCCGAGTTCAGCGCCAGCCTGGTCGACATTACCGGCGAGGCCTTTCTCGCCACACCGCTCTACCATGCTACCGACTACGGGTATTCCCAAGCCTTCGCCCGCGAGCAGAAAGCCCTGGATGTGGACGGCATCTGTTACCGCTCGGTGCGCCACAGCGGCCACGATTGCTACCTGCTCTATCGCCCGCGCCTGGTCAGCCGCGTCCATCAGCCCCGCCATCTGGAGTACCACTGGAACGGCAGCGCCATCGCCAACGTGCTGCAAATCACCCTCTATGGCGAGTGACGGGCACTGCCCACCTCACTCGGCCGATTCCCGGATATAGAAAAGCCCCGCCAGACTGGCGGGGCTTTTTACATCAACCGAGCGAGGGAGCAGGCTCCCTGGCCGCTTACTGGTTGTGGGTAGCGCGACGGGGACGACGAGCCTGAGCCGGTTTGCCGGCGCCGCCTTCAGGGCGCTGGCCACCCTGGGGCTTGGGCTTGCCACCGTTGCCGGAGCGGTTACCGCCGCCATTGCCACCGTTGGCAGAGCGACCGGCACCCTGACGCTGGCCTTGACCTTGCGGGCGCGGCGCACGGCGCTGCTCGCTCGGATCGCGCGGCTCTTTGCGCAGCGGCGCGCCGATGCCACGGGCGATGTTGTCGAGGGTTTCGCGGGAGGCTTCAAAACCGGCCACCTGCTCGCACGGAATGTTCTGCTTGGTCAGCCGCTCGATGGCCTTGATGAGCTTGCCCTCATCGGCCGCGACCAGGGAGATGGCATGACCGGCGGCGCCGGCACGGCCGGTACGGCCGATGCGGTGCACGTAATCTTCCGCCACGTTGGGCAACTCGAAGTTGACTACCTGCGGCAACTTGTCGATGTCCAGACCACGGGCGGCGATGTCGGTCGCCACCAGCACCTTAACGCTGCCATCCTTGAAACCGGCCAGCGCGCGGGTACGGGCACCCTGGCTCTTGTTGCCGTGGATGGCGGCGGCGCTGACGCCGTTCTTGTCGAGGGTCTCGGCAACGCGGTTGGCCATGTGCTTGGTACGGGTGAACACCAGCACCTGCTGCCAGTTGTTGCTGGTGACCAGGTGGCTCAGCAGGGCAATCTTGTTGGCCTTGTCACAGGGGTGTACCAGCTGCTCGATACGCTCGGCGGTACTGTTGCGCGGGGTCACTTCGATCACCGCCGGGTTGTCCAGCAGGCCGGTGGCCAGCTCGCGGATCTCGTCGGCGAAGGTGGCGGAGAACAGCAGATTCTGGCGCTTCTTCGGCAACAGGGCCAGGATGCGGCGGATGTCGCGGATAAAGCCCATGTCGAGCATGCGATCCGCTTCGTCCAGCACCAGGATTTCCACTTCGTCGAACTTGACGGCGTTCTGGTTGTAGAGATCCATCAGGCGGCCCGGGCAGGCCACCAGCACGTCCAGACCACGGCGGGTGGCCATCATCTGCGGGTTGATGCTCACGCCGCCAAATACCACGTGGCTGCGGATCGGCAGGTGTTTGCCGTAGTTGCGCACGCTCTCGCCCACCTGGGCGGCCAGCTCGCGAGTCGGGGTCAGCACCAGGGCACGGATGCGGTTCGGGGAGACCTTGCGCTTGCTTTCAGTCAGACGCTGCAGCATCGGCAGGGTAAAACCTGCGGTCTTGCCGGTCCCGGTCTGGGCGGCGGCCATCAGATCACGGCCAGCCAGTACCGCCGGGATCGCTTGTTGCTGAATGGGAGACGGGGTGTCGTAGCCTTGCTCGGCAACGGCACGCAACAAGGGTTCGGCCAGACCGAGGGAAGTAAAACTCATAGTTACCTGCTAGGGATAGGGGCGCCGACAATCCGGGATGGGGCTCCTCTGCTGAGCCGATGCCATCTCGCCAGACTCGGGCCTGTTGAGAACACAACGATTTCCCCGGGGAGCAGAGCAAAGGGGAAAGAATAGGGGCGCAGTCTAACGGAGTTATTGAGGAGAAACGAGAAAAATGTGACGTCCCTCCCAGCATGTTTGCCAAAAGCAGGTCACCGTCCCGCCCGGAAAAGCCGCTCAAGAACTCATTCGAATCAGGCTATGCTTGATGCCAGATAACGGCGATACCTCCGCATCCGTCCTGTACAAGGAGGTTCAGGTTCATGCGTGTTCATCTTCTGTCGGCCGCCCCTGGCTGGCTCTTGCTCTCCCTGCTGGCAGTTGGGTTCTGTCTGCCGCTGCAGGCCAAGCCCAGGCTGTCGGTGGCCTGGAGCCACTGGCCTCCGTTCAGTTACATCAATCCCCAGGGGACGCTGGATGGGCTGGACGTCACCCTGACCCGCCAGATCTTGAGTCAGGCGGGGCTGGAATCCCACTTTCGCAACCTGCCCTGGGCCAGGGCCATCCATCTGCTCGAGCAGCAGCAGCTGGACGTGGCCATGGGGGCGCTCGATACGCCGGAGCGGCGCGCCTTTGCCCGCTTCTCGGTGCCCTATCGGCGCAGTACCTTCGTGCTGCTGAGCAACAACCCCATCCCGGGCCAGCGTGATCCCTGGCTGGCGGTGTCAGACCTGTCGCAGCTTTGCCAGCAAAGCCAACTGCGCCTTGGCAAGCTGCGCGGCACCCGCCCCATCCAGTTGATGGAAGCGTGTCCCGCCCTCAAGCAGGCGAGCGAATACAACGCGGATGACCGACTGGTCGATCTGCTGCTGGCCCGTCGGCTGGACGGCGTCATCATGGAGTGGCAATACGCTCGCTACCGGCTGCAACAGCTGGGGGCCGACGGCTTTATCCGCTGTCAGTTGCTGCTCCATCACCAACCGGTCAGCCTGATGTTTGCCAACTCGGCCGTCACCGACGAGCAGCTCAGCCGGGTCAATGAGGTGATTGCCGGCCTGCCCCCACCCGGCCGTGATGTGGCACCGCCCCCCTGCCGGCTCGACAACCCGGCGGCTGAGCAGGTAACACCCAACCAATAACCCAGCGCGATGAAGGCCCATGAAAAAGGCGACCCTGAGGTCGCCTTTTGACTGTGACTGTGTCTGCCCAACTCGATCAACCGAGCGGTGGGCAGGCCGATCAGCGCAGTTGCGGGGTATGGGTCAGCACGCCCTGGTTCTGGGCACGGTGGCGCAGCAGGTGATCCATCAGCACCAGTGCCAGCATCGCCTCGGCGATGGGCACGGCGCGGATGCCGACGCAAGGATCGTGGCGCCCCTTGGTGATCATCTCGGTGGCCTCACCCTCGGTGGTGATGGTCTTGCCCGGTACCGTGATGCTGGAGGTGGGCTTGAGCGCCATACTCACCACGATATCCTGACCCGACGAGATGCCGCCCAGAATGCCGCCCGCATGGTTGCTGGCAAAGCCGGCCGGGGTCATCTCGTCGCGGTGCTCGGAGCCTTTTTGCTCCACCACCGCAAAGCCGTCGCCGATCTCCACCCCTTTCACCGCATTGATGCCCATCATGGCGTGGGCGATGTCGGCATCGAGGCGATCGAACACCGGCTCACCGAGACCTACCGGCACATTGCTGGCGATGACCTGCACCTTGGCACCGATACTGTTGCCTTCTTTCTTCAGGTCGCGCATGTATTGATCGAGCGCTTCCAGCTTGCCCGCATCGGGGAAGAAGAAGGGATTCTGCTCGATCTGGGCCGCGTCGAAGGCTTCTGCCTTGATGGGGCCTAGCTGGGAGAGAAAGCCGGTGATCTCGATGCCGTGCACCTGTTTCAGGTACTTCTTGGCAATGGCCCCCGCCGCGACTCGCATCGCGGTTTCACGGGCGGAGGAGCGACCGCCGCCACGATAGTCGCGCTGGCCGTACTTCTGGTGATAGGTGTAATCGGCGTGGCCTGGGCGGAACAAGTCCTTGATGTCGGAGTAGTCCTTGGAGCGCTGATCGGTGTTCTCGATCAAGAGCCCGATGGAAGTGCCGGTGGTCTTGCCCTCGAACACCCCGGAGAGGATCTTCACCTCGTCCGGCTCGCGGCGCGGCGTGGTGTAGCGGGAGGTGCCGGGCTTGCGCCGGTCCAGATCCCCCTGCAGATCCGCTTCACTGATCTCCAGTCCCGGCGGGCAGCCATCGACCACGGCGCCCAGCGCCAGGCCGTGACTCTCGCCGAAGGTCGTCACACGAAAGAGTTGGCCGAAACTGTTCCCTGCCATGAGTGCTCCTGCTTAGCTCTTGTAAATCGCGAAATGGTCCTGGTATTGCACCAGGTCGGCACGGCTCATCACGAACACGCCGTGACCGCCGTTCTCGAATTCGACCCAGGTAAAGGGCACGTCCGGGAACTGGGCTTCCAGATGGATCATGCTGTTGCCCACCTCGACCACCAGCACGCCATCCTCTTTGAGGAAGTCTGCGGCATTGGCCAGCAGGCGCTTGGTGAGCTTGAGGCCGTCAGAGCCGGAGGCCAGCGCCAGCTCGGGTTCGTGACGAAACTCGTCCGGCAGATCCGACATGTCTTCGGAATCCACGTAGGGCGGGTTGGAGACGATGAGATCGTACTTGTCGCCGACCGGCAGATCGCGGAACAGATCGGAGCGGATCGGAATGACCTGCTGCTCCAGCCCGTGATCGTTGATGTTGCGCTCGGCCACGTTGAGGGCATCGACGCTGATGTCGATGGCATCCACTTCGGCTTGTGGGAACTCGTGGGCCATGATGATGGCGATGCAGCCAGAGCCGGTGCACAAGTCCATGATCCGGGTCGGCTCATGCTTGAGGAAGGGGGCGAAGCGGTTGGCCACCATCTCGGCGATGGGGGAACGGGGAATGAGCACCCGCTCGTCCACGTAGAACTCCCAACCGGCATACCAGGCCTTGTTGGTCAGGTAGGCGGCCGGTACCCGCTCCTGCACGCGGCGGATGATGAGCTCGGCGATGCGGTGCCGTTCGCTGGTGGTCAGACGGGAGTGGCGCATGCCCGGATCCACGTCCGGCGGCAGATGTAGCGCGGGCAGTACCAGCTGCACGGCTTCATCCCAGGCGTTGTCGGTACCATGTCCGTAGAAGATCCCGGCGTCGTTGAAACGACTCATGGCCCAGCGCAACATGTCCTGGATGGTGTGCATCTCGGCAACCACCTCATCGATAAATATCTTGTCCAAATCCACCTCCAAGTCGAGTAATATCCGGCCCGAGAATTCTATACAGCGAGCAAGACGAGTACCTGATGAAAAAAACGCCCTCACCGACAGACGAGGAAACCCAGCTGTTCCGCGATGCGATAAAAGGTACCCGGAAAATCAAGCAAGATACCATAAGGGCCGACCTGCGCCCGGTCAAGCAGAAACGCGAACTGCGTGAGAGCCGCGAAAAGCTTGGGGTTGACCACTATTTCAGCGATGAGTACCAGCCCCATCTCGAGGCCGATGGACCGACCCGTTACGTGCGCGAAGATGTGTCAAAATTCGAGCTGAAAAAGCTCAAGCGCGGCAGCTATCCGCCGGAGATTTACCTCGACCTGCACGGCATGAACCAGCAGCAGGCCAAACAGGAGCTGGCAGCCCTGCTGACCCTCTGCCAAAAAGAGAACATCCATGTCGCCTCCGTGATGCACGGCATCGGCAAACATATCCTCAAACAGCGCATTCCAAGCTGGCTGGCCCAGCACCCCAACGTGCAGGCGTTCCATCAGGCACCCCGCGAGTGGGGCGGCGACAGTGCCATCCTGGTGCTGCTGGATATCGAAGAGTAACCCTCGTCCTCTGGCATGCTCTGACGAGCAGAGCAGCATAAAAAAACCACCGCGACCTGGCGGTGGTTTTTTTTATGGGCGCAGATGCCTCCCCTAGCCTGCCGCTTCCACATAACGTTTGAAGTTGTCGAGGATCCCCTGCCAGCCCGCCTGCTGCTGGGCCGGGGTGTGGCTTGTCTCGGCATCGAAGGTTTCCTGCACCCAGGTGCCGCCCGGTTCGCTCGCAAACTGCACATCCACCTCGCGCCCGTCGTCCATCACGAACGAGAGGCGGGTCGGCGCCTCCACCCGGGTAAAGGTACCGGTGAAATCAAAACCGGCGCTGCCATCCTTGGCGGCCATGTGATGGCAGAAACGCCCGCCCACCACCAAGTCGACCCGGCTGCCGGTGGTGTGCCAGTCGCTGGAGGCCGCATTCCATCTGGCGATGCAGTCCGGATCGTTCCAGGCCCACCAGACGGCCTCTATCTCCTGCTCGATATGTGCCTCGATGCTGATCTTCATGACGCGCTCCGTGCTAGTGTGCTGTGAGATGACTGGCCATGCCGGCCAGCTCGCTTGCGGATGCCAGCAAGTAAAGCCCAGTCGATGGCGTCGAGCCAGTCCATCTGGCGGGGCTCATCACCGCCAATCCAGTGGCAAGGCGTTGCTTCTGCCTGCGGGACAAGGATCAAAAACGGCCGCACTATACTGAATATCAATACGTTATTCGCCATGGAGGTTTCATGTTCACACAGGGTTCCCATGCCGACATCAAGTCGTCTCTCGATGCCATCGGTGCCGCCGTTGCGGTGTTTTCCCTCGACGACGACGATCGCTTTACCCTGGTCTCCGCCAACGATACCTTTGCCCAAGCCTTTGAACTGGACGTGCTCGGCAGCATCGGCAAGCGCCTGAACGAAATGTTTCCCCGCTACATCACCGGCAGCATCGAGCAGCCGATGCACGAGTGCGTGAGCCAGCAGACGGGGCTCGAGAGCGAACTGCCCATCGACACCCTGTCGCGCACCAGCTGGTGGCGTTTTGTCATCTCCCCCATCATTCCCGAGCAGTCACGCATCACCCGCATAATAGTCACCGCCATCGACATCACTGCCAAAAAGCAGCTGGAGGAGGCGCTCAAGATGAGCCGCAAGCGCTTCGAGGCGGTGGTCAACTCCGCCTACGACGGCATCATCAGCGTCAACAGCGAGTCGCGCATCGAACTTATCAACACCGCCGCCTGCGAGATGTTCGGGGTGGACGAAAGCTACCTCGGCAAACGGCTGGAGACCCTGCTGCCCCAGCGCTTTCGGGCCAACCACGACGGCTACTTCAAGGCCTTCAGCAACTCCCCCATCAACTCGCGCCCCATGCATGCCCGCGCCTCCGTGATGGGGCTGCGCCGCGACGGCAGCGAATTTCCGCTGGAGGTGACCATCGCCAAGATCAATCTGGGCCAGACCACCGAGATGACCGCCATCCTGCGCGATATCTCGGAGCGGGCCCGGCTGGTGGAAGAGCTCAAGGTGGCGGCCACCACGGATCCCCTCACCGGGATCGCCAACCGGCGCCGCTTTGACGAGCTGGTCAAGCTGGAGATGCAGCGCTGTCAGCGCTTCGGCCACACCATGAGCCTGCTGCTGATCGACATCGATCACTTCAAGCAGATCAACGACACCTATGGCCATCAGCAAGGGGATCAGGCCATTCTCAGCCTGGTAAGACGGGTCGCCAAACAGCTGCGGGAGGTGGACATGCTGGGCCGCTGGGGTGGCGAGGAGTTCATCGTGCTGCTGCCGGAAACCTCGCTGGAGCTGGCCTGGGCCAGTGCGGAGCGGATCCGACTCGCCGTCGAGTCGCAGCTGCATCAGCTGGGCGCAGGCACCGAGGTACCGCTCACCATCAGCATCGGCATCAGTGCCAGCCTGGGCCCGCAGGATACGGTGGAACGCATGGTGCGCCGGGCCGATACCGCCCTCTATCTGGCCAAGAAACAGGGGCGCAACTGCTCAAGGAAGGCACTGCCAGACTCCCCCTGACAGGCAATACGCGTCAGGCCTGAGAAACACGTATCAGGCCTGGCGCTTCTGGCTCAATTCAAGGCCGCGACGCCATGTTCACTGCCCGGCGGGGCAAAGAAACCCAGCGGCCCGCCAGCGTCGCCACATGCCAGTGACACCTCCAGCACAGCCCCGTTGGCCAGCTGCCACTCGAAGAAGTCGTCAAATCCCGCCACGGTCAGCGCCCGGATCACCTTGGCCACCACGCCGTGCGCCACCAGCAACACCCGTTCCTGGCGGCCGCTCTGCGCCAGTTTCGCCAGTCCCTGCCCGACCCGGGCAATGACTTCGTCCAGCGATTCGCCGCCAGGTGGCGCCTCGGCCCAGCGCCGGGTGATGTTGCGTGCCCACAGCGCAGGGTAACGCTCCCTCGCCTCTTGTTGGGTCAGCCCCTCGAACACCCCGACATGGCGCTCGCGAAAAGCGGGGACGAGCGTCACCGGCAACCCCAGCTCGTCCGCTACCAGGGCCGCGCTTTGCCGTGCCCGCAGCAAGGGGGAGCTCAGCAGCCGCTGAAACGGAGCCTGCGCCAAGGCCAGCGCCCTTGCCTGCGCTCTGATCTGGGCCACACCGGTTTCGCTCAGACCGATATCCAGCGCCCCCTGATAGCGCTCCTCGGCATTGGCCGGGGTTTGCCCGTGGCGCATCACCACCAGTTGCATTGTCTGTTCCTTTGATTGCGGCCGATGCTCGCGCGGCCTCGCCCCGTTCTCACGGCTTGGGCGCAAATTGATCGAACACCTGCTGACCGGTCAGGGTCGGTGTCTCGTTTTTCAGCTCGTAGAAATCGGGCTTTTCGTCGATGAAGATCTGGCTCGCCAGCTGGAAGGATTCACGCTGAAACAGGCCGGCCGGCACTATGTATTCATCCGTCGGCAACAGGTGATAGAAAAGGTGGGTACCGCAGGTGGGGCAAAATCCTCGCTCCGCCCACTCCGAGGAGTGATAGGCCACCGGGATGAGCCCGCGAAAGCGCACCTCCTTGCCACAGTGCACCGTAAACAGGGGGCCGCCTGACCAGCGCCGACAGGTGCTGCAGTGACACAGCCCCACCTCCTTATGATCGCCGGCCGAGACCTCAATCCCGCCGCACAGACAATGTCCTTTCATCACGCCTCCTTGCCTCTTGTTGTCGCTTGCCGTCGCTGACGTGACCGCGCCATCGCCGCCACTACCGGATCAGATGAGTACCATGTTGTATCCTCGTCGGCCCCTCCCCATTACAAAACCGGCTGCTAGATGGCTCACGAGGCCGGCAGCCAGCGCTCCTGCAATGCAATCCGGTTGCCTTCCGGGTCCTGAAACTCGGCCACCTTGATGCCCTCCCCGACCTGAGTTACCGGGTAGAGCAGCCGGGCCCCGGTTTCCAGGGCCATCGCCATCACCCGCTCAATCTCGCTGACCGCAAGATAGATCCGCGTGCCGTCGATACTGGGCACATAGCTCTCCCCTTTGGCCAAAGCGCCGGAGCAACCCTCCACCCCTTCTTTCAGCGGGAACAGCGCCATCTCGTTGCCATCAATCTGGGTCAATTCAAACTCGATGCCAAACACACGGCGGTAAAACGCCGTGGCACGCGCCATATCCGTCACCGGGATTTCAAAATGCATGGCAATATTGAACATGAAGTCTCCTCTGATTTTCACTCATCGGCACAGTGATACCCCATTGCGGGGTGACGGCCAATGTTTTTCAACCATTGAATATGCCTGCTCCGATAAAGATGAATATCCGAATGATGGGTGCCTGGCGAAAAAAAGGAGGCAGTACAATAACACCTAGCAGTCACCAATGCCGGCCCTAACAAATACTGTCCGATGACACACAGCCCAGATTAAAAACAGGGCCAGCGCGATATTTTTGACTGACCATGCCCACCCTCAGCCATTGTTGATGGATATTTTTATCACCGAGCACGCTTATACACTGATAAACATCCAGCACCGCATTCCGTTCCACTCAATTAGACACTGGTTTTATTTTCCAAGGCCGGATATCGAAAAGGGGGACAATATGTCCCCCGACTTGGCAAGAGAGGTGTTACCCATTGCCGAGTTTATTGATACCAGCCGCTTTACGCTATTTCGCCGGCACCAGCACCCAGGGATCGCCCTTGCCCGGTTCATTGCCCTGGGTCCACCATTTGGCCTGATAGATGGCTCCCTTGTAGCTCACCTTGTTGCCCGCCGTATAGACCTTGCTGGCGCTCCAGGCGGCCACATCGCCCACGGGGGGATCGGTCGGATCAACCGGCGCAGGGTCCAGCTTGGCCACTACCCGCACCTTGGGCCAGTTGGCGTGGGAGCCGTAGAAGTTGGTCACGCACTTCTCGTAATCCCCCGGTACCAGTGCCGAGTAGGCGGTCTGGAACCCCACCAGCTCACATTCAAACGAGTAGCCGCCGGGCCGATCCGGATAGTATTTCCAGTTGCCGTCCCAGTTGGTGTAGAGCACGTCGGTGGCACCGTTGAGGTTGAGGCTGCCATAGGGGGTCTGCTGCCAGCAGGTGTTCTTCTCATCGGCCTTGACGGGGATCTGATAGTGCTCGGCCAGCCCTTCCCAGTAGCGGATGCGGTTGACCGGCTGGCCCTTGTTCTTGTTCTGCTCGCCGCACTCGATGCCGCCATTGATGACGTTGATGGTGGTACCGAAGCCGTAGCCGATACCGGCGGCGATTTCGCGCTGGGAGGGCACCCAGGTGCGATCAATCACGTGCAGCATGGCGGGTTTTGGTGCCTGCGGGGTCAGGAAGAACCAGATGGCGGAGGCGAGGTTGAGCCAGGAGTCCGCCACCAACCCGGGGTTGTTCAGCAACACGGACGCATCGCCGTCAAACATCGCCTCGGAGAAAGCGCCGTAGTTGAAGTGATAGGAGAGCTGCTTGGCGCCGCGGCCGAAATAACCCTGGCCTGTGCTGCAGGGCCACTTCTTGTTCTGCCAGTCGTTCTGGCCACAGCCGGTGGTGTAGCCGGTCTGCCCCTCCGACCAGCCCATCTCGCGCACGTGCACCAGCGCCTGCTGCCACTCCTCCAGCGCCAGCGGGTTGTCGGAGATATTCTCCTTGGCGATGTGGCCGCCGGTCTCCTGGGCGAAATGGGCAAAGGCGGTGATGATGGATTTTTTGCAGATGGCATCGGCATCGCGGCCATCGGTATATTCGCCGCAAAAAGCCGGGAATTTCCCGACCGCCCGCAAGAAGCGCTCATAGGTATATTCCGGCGCCGCCATCTGGGTTAAATAATCCCAATCTGATTCGGTGAATACCCGCTCGACCCGTTTGACGTTATCCGGATTGCTGGCCGCCCTTGGCTTGATGGCATCGACAATGGTATTGGAACGTGTCGCCAACGCCTTTGCCCAAATCCCGTACATGGGATTGGCCGTCTTGGTTTTTTCAACCGCCGCCAGATCCGGGGCGGAAATTACGTATCCACCGGTATTTTGTGGATCGGGTTGAATATTCATGGCATAACTTGGCAATGCGCAGGCAGCCGCAACCAGCCAGGCACAATGTGTAGGCTTGAACATAACAGACAGTCCTTATGTCAGAATAACGTCGGGATAAGAGCCGCCTCGAGAATAATCCTACAGGCCACTAAATTCACGATGAAAATTAAGAATATTGCCGGAACTGTGAGCCAATTCACTCTGCCGGTTGGCGAGCATAAAATGCATTGTGCAGCGATGTGATGACGAGCCTTTCGGCTATATGAAAATAAACCGAATAAAAATGAGAAAAGAGCGGTCACGCCGCTCTTTCAACGACACGATCCCATCAACAGGAAGTTCCAAAGGGCAAACTGCACAGCGCTGCAACAGGCCTCGCCGCGACGAGGCCCGCCACTTATCCGTGCCGTGCTCGCACCGCGCGGATCAGGATATTGCGGGGGGTCATGGGCTTGTCGCAAAACTCGCCCACCTCCACCCGGTAGCCCTGCTCTTGCAGGAAGAGGGCGCGATCCAGCACCAGCCAGAGTTCCAGCGGGCGACGAAACAGGTGACGTACCAGCTCCATGCGGGCGACATCGCCATAGCGCGCCTCCCCCTTTGCCAGAAACCCGGCGTATTCGAGGCCGGTCGGCAACACCAGCCCCTTTCGCTCGGCGGCCCAGCCACAGAAATCCTCGAAGGTACCGGTCAGCAGGCTCTTTTGCATGTTGGGCACCGGCAGATACTCGTCCACCCCGCGCACCTGGCGCTGCAGGCAGTCAAAAGCCAGCCGCCAGGCTACCTCCTGTTCACGCAAGCGGGCGATGCGGGCGCCGCCGGTGACCGTCTCCTGCAGCGGCAACTTCAGATCGCTCTTGGCAAGCTGCAGCACACTGGCTTTGGCCGGGCCGGAGAGCGGGCGGTAGTGGCTGGTGCGGATCAGGTGATAACAGCAGGGGGAGAGGGTCACCCCCTCGGCACCGCGCGCCGCCACCTGTTCAATCAGATGGGTGTGCAGCTCGCCGCAGGCGTGCAGCGCCATGGCGTGATGGGCCGGGGCGATCAGCTGGGCGGTCTCATCGGCGAAGGCATCGGCACAGACAAATGCCATCCGGGCACCGTCGCGAGCGGCCAGCTGGCGCCCCTCATCGCACAGTGGCGCCTGCAGCTCCAGGCTCAGCACCTCGGCTTGACGGTGCAGGGAGACCAGTCGCCCCAGGTGCCCCTTGCCCGCACACCACTCCAGATAGGGGCCGCGGTGCGCGGGCAGACAGGCGGTGAAGGCTTCAATCTGGGCCTGCTTGCGCCCCGGCATGTACATCGCCATGGTCCGCTCGCACGGGATGGGCTCGGCCGTCAGGGTCGGCAACGCGCTCAGGGCATGCAGCACTGATCCCTGCGGGATCCAGGGGGCCAGCAGCTCGGACAGGGCAGGCATGTCGCCATCGAGCCGCTCAATCTCGGCCAGCGACAGGGCATTGAGCCGTTCAGCCAGCGCCGGCGCCGCCTTGGCAAAGGCAAGGTCCAGGTGGTGGTAGGGTTGGTATTGCCACCAGTGCCGGGCTTCGCTCAGCAGTCGATCCAGTTGTTGAAAACGTTGAGCCAGCACGCGTGCCCCTGTTCTGCCGTCAAAATGGAGGCTCATTCTAGCGATCCCGCGTCAAAAAGCACTCTCATCTATGCTGTACCGTCACAGCTGTCCTGCCATCCTCCTACGCCAACAGGCCCCGATGATGCCCCCTATGGTCGACAGCGGGCCCGCGACCGGGCTTAGCCTGACAAAGAGCGGGGTTTTGTGGTATATTCCGCCCCTTCATTATCTTGGCCTGCCCATCGCGGGCCATTTTACCAACGTGAATGGAACCAAAACATGACCATCAATGCCATCCTGCAAGCGCGCGCGGGCGCCAAGTGTGAACTGTGCGGTGCCGAACAGGCGCTGACTGCCTTCGCGGTCCCCCACTCTCCGGCCAGCGATGATGATCACAGCGTTGCCCTGTGCGACACCTGCCGTGGCCAGCTGGAGCAGCCGGCGACCACAGTGGTCAACCACTGGCGTTGCCTGGGCGACAGCATGTGGAGCCAGGTACCTGCGGTACAGGTCATGGCGTGGCGCCAGTTGAAGAACCTCTCCGCTCAAGGCGAGGTCTGGGCCCAGGACATGCTGGACATGATGTACATGGAAGACGAGACCAAGGCCTGGGCCGAAGCGGGCATGGCCAGCGACGATGACGACAGCGTGCTCACCGTTGACTCCAACGGCGCCGTATTGGTCGAAGGTGACTCGGTGACCCTGATCAAGGATCTGGACGTCAAGGGCGCGGGCTTCACCGCCAAGCGCGGCACCCTGGTGAAGGGCATCCGCCTCACCAACAACCCGCTGCACATCGAAGGCAAGGTCAACGGCGTGCAGATCGTGCTGGTCGCCGCCTACCTGAAAAAGGCCTGATCGCCCTCAGCCCTGCTAGCAAGAGCGCCCCACGGGCGCTTTTTTTGTGCCTGCCGATAACACTCCTCCCCCCTGTTCTGGCTTAGGACCATCGCGACACAAGGCCCTACGCCGGCATGCTGTCTGCCGTTATTTTGAGCGAAAGGTTGGTGTCATCAGCGACCCTGTGGCACTCTGGCGTTTCATGGACTGATCTACCCCCGACACCGCGAGTGTCATCACTGCAAAAGGAGCACGCCAGATGGCCAAAGTCAGCAAGAAAGAGATCAAGCAGAAGATTGCCGCCCGCCTTGAGAAAATTGCCAAGCACGAGAGCAAGATCAAGAAGCTGAAGAAAGCCCTGAAATAAGGGCCGGCAGAACAAAAAAACCGCCTGATGGCGGTTTTTTTGTGGCGACATCAGTCGCAAGTCACGTTCAATGGCCATGCTTGCCAGCCCCTCGCAAGTACCAATACCTCCTGCTCCAGCCACCAACCCTGCCTGATCAGATGCATAAGCGTCTCTGCCAGCGGATTGCCATGCCCGCCGGTCTCAGGCTCAATGCTCCAGGGCGTCTTACCTCTGCTGATCAGTTGCCCCTCCAGACGCTGAGTCAGCGGGCGGGCATAGTGATGAACATACGCCACCAATGCGTCGGGCAACCAGAGCACCAAGGGGCGATGGAGGACATTAGCCAGTTCAGCAGCAATATCCAATCCCCGCTGATCCAGGTCGCCAAAGTGGGCCCAAGGCACAACCGCTGGCAGCAGCGGGATCACTTGCCGCGCCAGTCTGGTATTGCGGCCAGGCACATAAAGCAACAACTCCCCTGCTTGCAACGGGTAATCCACGAAGGCCCCCTTGTTCTCCACCGTGACTATCTGCTGCCCTTGCCATTCGATGCCCTGCAACTTGCAAAGACAACGCTCCGGCAAGACCAGCTCTCCCAATAGCGCCAACTGTGCCGTCATATCATGACGCTGGCCGCTCTTATCAATGAGTCGCAACGGGCTCATGGTACGCAGCCGGACCACCTCATCCTGTGTCAATGTTATGTAGACAGCATCATTATCTGGACCTATCCCACTCTTGCTGTCCCCATACCAGAGGGCATGAAAACTGGCCTGGTTGAGGCACGCAGGCAGGTCAACCCCGAGAGCAAGTAAAGTGTCACGCCTGTCCGCCATCGTTGGTGCCACTTGCGCTAGCTGTCCGGTGAGATAAGCACGCCCGGCATCAGTCAGCACATGACGAGCGCCTCGCCCCACCGGCCTGATTCCGTCCACTGCCTGCAACAGGGTATGCAACTCACGGCCATGCCTGCTAGCAAGTGAATCCCCTTTCTCATTGGTACTCGCCAGCATGCGCACACACAAATCCTGTACCCTACGCTCATCAAACAGTGACATCTTCGCCTCCCCATTTCGATGCCATATGGAAAAGAAGTAGAGTGGATTTTACTGCCCGCTGCCGTGACCCGACTCGCACCAAGGAAAGATCACGCTCCTAGCCTTTAGTCGCACTAGGTAGCCTTCTCGCCAAGAACCGCCGATGCGTCACTGGCAAACCCGGGGCAAACGGCGCAAGCTGGTTGTCATGCATGCCGCCCCGCTGCCGGGCGGGAGCAGGCCGGCGATACCTTCACAGGGGCTTTTCATGACGCAACCAACAGCACCGCAACCCGCCTCCTCCTGGCATCTTGCGGACATTCGCGAGCTGACCCGGCTGTTCATTCAGGCCCTGCCTGCGACGATACAGCTCACCGAGGCCGTCCATCAGGCGGTATTGAGCGGCATGGGCTTCAAAGGGCGGGAGGAAGGAAAGACGGCGGGGATCACCGGGCTGGTCTACAAGGGAGTATATGGTGCCACCAGCGCGCTGGGCAGCGGTATCCATGCCCTGCTTGCCCGTCTGCCGCCAGCCCCGCCCCTGCAGCAAATTCCCGACACCCCCAGCCGCGCCGCCCTGCTCGCCACCCTCAATGGCGTGATGGGGGACAAGCTGGTCGAGAGTCACAATGCCCTGGCCACCCCCATGACCCTGCGTTATCTCGGCAAGCCCCTAAGCTGGCAGGCCCTGCCGGCGCAACTGCCCCCTCGCGCACGGATACTGCTGATGGTGCACGGGCTGTGCATGAACGATCTGCAGTGGCAGACCCGGCATCAGGATGCGCCGGTCAATCACGGGGAGATGCTGGCCAAGGCGCTGGGTTACCTGCCCATCTATCTGCGCTACAACTCGGGCCTCTCCATCGTGCAGAACGGTCACGCACTGGCCCCTCAGCTGGAACAACTGGCGACCCACTGGCCCGGCGGCCTTGGCGAGATCAGCGTGCTGGCCTACAGCATGGGCGGGCTGGTGATCCGCAGCGCCTGTCACAGTGCCGACCTGGCCGTTCATGCCTGGCCGGCTCACCTTAAAAACCTGCTGTTTCTCGGCACGCCCCATCATGGCGCACCGCTCGAATCCGCCGGCCACTGGCTGGAGCAACTGCTGCCGGCGACGGCCTACAGCGAGCCGTTCGTCAGGCTGGCACAGCTGCGCAGCGTCGGCATCAAGGATCTGCGCCACGGCAAGGTGATGGACTCATCCTCTGCCCGGAATCCCCCTTCTTCCCCCTTGGCCGATCCTCGCGCCCCCTTGCCCCTGCCAAGCGGAGTACGCTGTTTTGCCATTGCGGCCACCACGGCGGCCAAACGCAGCGTGCTGGCAGATCGGTTGATTGGTGATGGTCTGGTGCCCCTGCGCAGTGCCCTTGGCCTGCATGACGAGGCTCGCCACCAGCTCGCCTTTCTCCCCGCCCATACCATGATTGCCTATCGCACCAGCCACATGGCGCTGCTCGGCAGCCCGCAGGTGGCTCGCCAGCTGCTGCACTGGCTACAGAGCGCTCACCAGGAGCAGAGCCCGGCTGGGGAGCACGACCCGCAATAGGCCAAAGTGGCCGGTTTACCCCGATATAAAGTAAAAAACCGCCAGCCGGCGGTTTTTTCATTGTCTGGCAGTCACATCAGGCGGGCGCGGCCAAATACCCGGATTGAGCTGCCGGGTTCGGGGGGGATCTCGGCATGCAGGTGCGACGCCATCCCCATATCCTCCCCTTGAAAGAGATCGATGATGCCGCCGTGAGGCCAGTGCAGATCCCGCAGGTAACCGGCAAAGGCCGCGGTGGCGGCACCGGTGGCGGGATCCTCATACACGCCACCATAGGCAAAGGGGTTGCGGGTATGAAACAGCTGCTCGCGGGCGGCATACGCCAGCAAGATGGTCACCAGCCCCGCTTGCTGCATCAGGGTCCGTCCCTCGGCCATCTGGTAGTGCATGGCCGCCAGGGCGGCGCGACTGTTGAGCGCCAGCACCAGATGATCGGCGCCGCCATGAATGAGGGCCGGCGGAATGCGAGGATCCAGGTCTGCCTGGGTATAACCAAACAGCGCCAGTGCGGCGCTCACCAATTCGGCCGGGGCAGGTTTGCTGCAGGTGGGGGGCGATTGCAGCGCCGCCTGCCACTCCCCTTCCCCATCCAGCCAGCTCGAGACCGAGATAGTGGCCTGATTGAGTTGCAGCTGATACTCGCCGGCGCCAACCCGGCGGGCCAGCGCCACCCCGAGGGCAATGGTGGCGTGGCCGCAAAACGGCACCTCGGCGGCAGGAGAGAAATAGCGAACCCGCCACTGCCGCGGGCCAGCCTGCTCATCCACCGGCGTTGCGGGCGTGGGCAAGGGCGCGGCGAACGCGGTCTCCGAAAAGCCCACTTCGGCGGCGATGCGCTGCATCTCTTCGACACCGGGCAGCTGCGGCCCCAGCCAGACACCGGCCGGATTGCCGCCCTTGGCACCGGTGGAGAAGGCGGCAATGCGCACCAACTCGGGTTCCCACTCACGCTCTGTCATCGCTCGCTCCTGACTGTCGCCGACATGATTGGCCTGCACTTGCCGCAGGCCGCTTTCCATAAGATAGCGAGCCCGCTGCGGCCGGTAAATTAAATGGTGCGCGGGTGCCGCTTGGGCGCCGCAGATCCGTGCCACAGCAACTACGTTTGATGCGTGTCTGTATAAGGTCCTGTTGTGGAGCGCCCTATGTATTCTTACACCCTCACCTTCAAGGAGGAGGTCGACAAGCTGACCGCCCCCGAACATGAAATCAGCCTGCACACTCCCGCCCAGGCCGGTGATTTCATCATCCTCTCCGATGGCAGCCGTCATCAGGTGATGTTTGTCACCCACCGCGCCCACTACAGCAGCCTCTACCTCGACAAGGGGGTACGAGTGCCGCAGGGCTAGCGAAGCCGTCAGCCGTTGCAGATAACTGTCGCAGACAACAAAAGCGCGGCCCTTGGCCGCGCGTTGAACATTCCGGGCAGATCACGGGATATCAGAGCACCTTGATCACCGGTTGGTGCATGATGGCAACCTCGTTCTGATAGACCACCAGCTCGCCCGGCGGCGTGCCGCGTTCACCCAAAACGGTCACGGCGCACTCGTAGCGGTAAGGGCCGCTGGTGAATAGATAGGTGTGGTTGCCCCCCGTCCCCTCCACCCTGACGGTGCCATTGCTGAGCACCAGGTCCGGCTTGTCGCTGAGCGCCTTGCCCTTGGCCCAGGAGGCATAGCGATAACGGCCGTCACCCAGATCGTCGATGCGAATGGTAAATTTCTCGGTCTGCCACATCAGCTCAGGGCGCTGGTACTCCCGCAGACCGGGATAAAGATCGCTTTTCTGTTTGGCGACAAGCTCGGCCTTGCGTTTTGCAGCCTGCGCCGTCTGATGATTGATGCCGATCACCTTGCCATCAAAATCCAGCCACACCTCGCCACTGCCCAGCATGATGCCGCGCCAGCCCATGGCCTGCCAATCCTGCCCGACCCGGGAGCTGGCGATGCTATTTAAAAGAGCCCCATCAAACACCTCGTCGAAACGGGCCACCATCTCGGACGGATTCTTGATGGCCGGGATGGGATACTCCTGCTTGAAGGGATACTTGATCTGACGGGCAAGGGCCTGTGGATCCCGCGCCTTGGCGGCATCGATCACCTTCTGTACCAGAGGGCGATACTCGGCGCCGAGCTGCGGCTCCTCGGCATAAGCTGGCGCCATGGTCAGCAGCCAGCCCAGCAGCGACACCAGCACAAGTGACACCCCGCTGCGCGCACGCCTTGACGACCAAGCGACGTTCAAAGAAACCTGCCACTGCATCTTGCTCATGCCACCTCCTCAATCAGCTTGGCCATCATATATTCATCGACATATGCACCATCGACCATCATCGTATTGCGTTTGACCCCTTCCACCTCGAATCCGCAGGCGCGGTATAGCGCACAAGCCCGGGCATTGTGACACATGACGCTCAACTCCATACGGGTAAAGCCGTGCGTCCTGGCCCACGCCTCCAGCGCAGACATCATCTTTTTGCCAAAGCCCTGTCCAGTTGCAGAGAATTGAATACCGATAACGCAATACAGCACATGTTTGTTGCGATTTGCCGGTTGACCGATGCCCACAATAAAACCAGCAATCTCGTCATGCTCCGACAGTACCAGCATGACTTGGTTGTTTGCATCGACAAACGAGGTCAATATTTGAGCTTGCTCGATCTCAGTCGTGGTGCGCTAACCCGGCTCATAGAGCATAAAAGTTGTTTCATTGTCGAGTCTGTTCATCAGGGCCAGTAGGTTATCTGCATCCGATACCCGGACTTGTCTTACTTCCATGTATTTTTCCCCTCCATGGGACTTTGTTTTTCCCGTTCAAATACGGCTGCTGATCACGCCGGATCCGGCAACCAATATTCATAGAAATCTGTCTCGGCATGCTTGGGGTTGGGCCCCCGATATTGCCACCCGCAGCGTTGATAGAAACGCAGTGCCCGCGGGTTGAGACGGCTGACCGACAACACCACTCGCCGGCAGCCAGCCTGCCACAAGGTGTGACCGATATATTGCAGCAGCAGATCGGCCATGCCTTGACCACGCGCCTGTGGCGTCAAATAGATCAGGTATATGTAGCCGGTTTCCGGTTCGGCTGAGACAGTGCAAAACTCCAGCTGCCCCACTATCTCGCCACCCTGCCAGACATGCAGATAATGCCACTCCTGGCTGGTCAGCCTCGTCGCCATCCGCTCCCGATAGCCCGTCAGAAACGCCTCAAATCCGTCGTCTCGATGGAAGCTGCAAACATAGGCATCCCGGCGGGCCGCCACACAAAACTCATAGTCACGCGCCAGGTTTATTTTTTTGAATTCGAGGTGCATGCGCCATCCTGTTTCATTGGGCAGACAGGCTATGGGTCCAAACAGATATAAACAGTGAGCAATGGCATCAGTCGAATGACTCTTCAGCCTCTCTGATAGTGGAGGAGATCAGCTGTTCGAAGATTTCCATTTGTCCGGCAGGAATAAGCTGAGATTGCATCAATCTACGTTTTTCCGGACCAAAACACCGTTCGGCCACCCAGCCAATCAAATAAACCAGTGAGAGGCAGCCACCTGCCGTTGCAATATTTCCTTGCACGACCAGAGGGAAGTCCTGAACATCCCCCCCCATCTCCAGCAACTGGGCTTTGGCTGCAGGGTTGGTTGTTAATTTCTTTCCCTGCAGCAAGCCCAGTTCATGCAATATGAATGAACCAGCACAAATTGAGCCAATCAGCTGTCGCTGCGGATCCAGCCGCAATGCGGACATGAACTCATGGTCTTGTAGCGCTGCAGGGATACCACGCTGCCCGCTGGTGATCAGCACCACATCCTGATCACGTGCTTCCGCCACATCTCCATCCGTCTTTACGTTGATACCCATTACAGAGACATGCTCAGGCTTGGTTCCCAGTATTTTCACCGACCAGCTCTCTTTGCATCTCCCAAGCAGGTCATACATCAAGAAAAAATCCACATCGGTGAAATCATCAAATAAAACAATACCAACCTTGTACATGGCTACCCCACCCTCCTGTGCAGATCATCAAATGGATATGTAATGCGCTGCATGAAATATCACGTCATGTCGCCTTGAGGTGCCTTTTCACCTTCTTCAACGCCATCTTGCGCTTTAGCGGCGAGAGATAATCGATAAACACCTTGCCCTGCAGGTGATCGATCTCATGCTGCATCACGATGGCCAGAAAATCGCAGCTCTTTACCGTGATAGGCACGCCATGGCGATCCAGTGCCGACACCACCACCGAGCCGTAACGCTCAACATCGGCATAATAATCCGGCACGGACAGACACCCCTCTTGGCCAAACGCCGGTTCGGTACCGCTTATCACTTGCGGATTGATCAACACCAGCGGCTGATCCCGTTTTTCCGACAGGTCGATGATGACGATGGCCTCCTTGCGCCCCACTTGCGTGGCCGCCAGACCAATACCATTGTCGGTGGCATAGAGGGTCTCCAGCATGTCATCGATCAGGCCTTGCACGGCCACAATATCCTCAACCTGCTCCGCCTTGATGCTCAATCGGGGGTCGGGAACCATTAAAATATCCAGCCTTGCCATCACTACTCTCCAAATCGTCAGGACACCCTCTCACAAAGAAGGTAATGTCACCGTCATCGGGCTTGGCCCCAACATTGATTTTCATTTGGGTATCTTACCGGACAATCTGGAGATGAAAAGACGGCAGGCATAAACAGGCGGGATAAGAGCAATAAGCCCCGATCATCTCGGTAGAGGATGCAGAGACGCAGACCAGGGGGCCATGATGGGGTGGGATAGCGTCCGGGGCGACATAGAAACATGAGTGTCGGAGCATAAACAGAAATCGGGCCAACCTTGGGCCCGATGGGTTTAAGGGAGGCTCACCTCCTCCATAAAAATCAGCCGCAGCGGCTCTGCCAGCAGAACCTCAGCCGCTGCGGCAAAGGCCTGGAAATAGTCCGTCTGGCAGTGGCTGTCCAGCGCGGCCTGATTGACGAACGCCTCACGCATGTAGAAGGTGCCCGGCTCGTCCTGCAATTCAAACAGCACGTAATCCAGGTTGCCCGGCTCACGCCGCGTCGGCGCAATGAGCTTGAGCAGCTCGCGGCGCAGTGGCTCTCTCATGCCGGCGCGGGCTTTCAGCACGGCGATGGACACCCGTTTCTGTTCACTCATCTTGGTCTGCTCCATTTTCTCAAGGGTAAGCAAAGGGGCCCTGAACCGGGCGCGGCCTTCGCGTCGAGCAGCAGTGTAAGAGGGGCGGCCTGGCGGGATATAGCCGGGCAGGATGGACACTCTGTTCAAGCCACTGAACGAATCAACGACTAGAGCGCTTCTATCTTCACCTTGATAAGCCCGGCGCGGGGATTGCCGATGGCGCTGAAGGCCGCTTTGGAGAGATCGATGATGCGCCCGCGCGGGAAATTACCCCTGTCGTTGACCCTGACCACCACGCTCTTGCCGTTGGCGAGGTTGGTGACCCGCACCATGGCGCCGAAGGGCAGTTCCATGTGGGCGGCGGTGTTGGCGTGGCGCTGATAAGGCTCACCGCTGGCGGTGCGCTTGTTGTGGTAGAGATCGGCGTAGTAGGAGGCGAGCCCCGTCTCGCTATAGCCGCGCCAGCTGCCGCCGTGGCTCTCGTCATAGCGGCTGCTGCAGGCGGCCAGCAGCACGGTGAGCGACAGCAGCAGCCCCTTTCGCAAAAATTGCCCCTTTTCAACCATGTGCCTTGTCCTTGCTCCCCTGCGGGGTTGTCGATGCCAATAAAACGGTAGCGGGCATGAGCGAACCGGCGTGGTACCGGCCTGCCAGGGCCGCGCCGCTACTTTGCCACAGTTTCCAAACAAAACGGGAGGCCAAGCCTCCCGTTTTCATACCTCGTCCGTCAGCCTCTGTCAGGCGATGAGCTTGTCATCGCTAAAGCCAAAGCCGCGCAGCCCCACCACATGCACGTGCTCGTGCTTGCCCTGTACCTTGCGGATGAGCTTGTAGGTGGTGCCCTTCTCGGGGCTGATGTTCTCGGGCGCGGCGATAAGCAGCTGCATATCCTGCCGCTCGCACAGCTCGAACAGGGTGGCGATGGATTTGCCATCCAGACGGGCCGCTTCGTCGAGGAACAAGAGGCGGCAGGGGGCGATGTCCTTGCCGCGCAGACGGCGGGACTCCTCCTCCCAGCTGATCAGCACCATCAGCAGGATGGCCTGACCGGTACCGATCGCCTCGCCGGTGGAGAGCGCGCCGCTCTCGGCCCGCAGCCAGCCATCGGCACCGCGCTGCACCTCGATCTCGAGCTCCAGGTAGTTGCGATAGTCGAGCAGCACGTCGCCCATCACCTGATAGCTGCGATCCCCCTGCTCCACTTGCGGGTTGAGGCGCTGGAACAGCTTGGCCATCGCCTCGGAGAAGCTGAGCTCCTTGTCGGCGAACAGATCGTTGTGCATGGCGGTTTGGTCGGCCAGCGCCGTCAGCAGACGGGTGTGGGCCTCGCGGATATTGACGTTGAGGCGTACCCCGCGCACCAGACCGAAGGCGATGTTCTGCAAGCCCTGGTTGAGCACCCGGATGCGGTTCTGCTCGCGGCGGATGATGTTGGTGATCTTGGCCGCCACCTCGTGGGAGGAGAGCGACAGATGGGTTTCCCGCTGCTTGAGCTCGTCGGCCAGACGGGCCAGCTCGATCTCCATCTCCTCGATCGCTTCGACCGGATCATCGGAGCGGATGATGTCGTTGCGGATGCGATCCTTGAGGTAACGGTAGACCTGCACGTAGAAGGCCACCTTCTGCTCGGTGCTGCGGTTGCCTTCCGACAGTCGCAGCGCATCGCGCAGGGCCTCGTCGTGGGCCACCGCCACCCGCAGGGCGCCGAGGGCCTTGTCCGACATGGAACGCAGTTCGTCGCTGTCGAGGTACGCCAGCTCGCGCTTATTTAAACGCTTCTCGACGTCGGTCTCTCGCGCCAGCCGCACCACCCGCGACCAGCTCGCCTTGTGACCCACCAGCGATTTACGGGCGCCGTAGTAATCCTTCCCTTCCAGCTTGAGACGACCACCGAGGGATTCGATCTCGCGCTTGGTTACCTGCAACTGGGCCTCGGCGCTGGTGCGACGGGAACGGGTGCGGATCAGCAGCTCTTCAATCTCTTTCTTGTGGGCGCGCGCCTTCTCTTCCATGTCGTCAGACAGCGTCAGCCCCATGGCCGCCAGCTCCTGCTCGAACTCGGTCAGGGTCTGGCGCTTGGCCTCGACGCTGGAGTTGAGGGCGGTGCGCAGTTGTAGCGCCTCGGTGTGGCGCTGGGCAATCTGCTTGTGCTGCTCGCCAGCGGTGCGGGCGGCAAGCTCGGCCGCCTTGAGCTTCTCTTTGAGTCGCTCGCTCATCTCGGACGCTTTGCCCAGCAGGTCTTGCGCATCCTGATAGGCAAAGTGCGGCAGGCGGGCCACCAGCTGATCGAGGGCGTAGCAACGGCGCTTCTGCTCGGCCAGCAGGTCGCTCACCTCATCATAGGCAGCCTGCAGCGCGGCAAGATCCTGCGGATCCTGACGCAGCACCTGCACCATGGTTTCCAGCTTCTCGAGCGCCTTGCCGTGTTTGGCGATAAAGGCCTCGGCTGTTTTAAGGGCCTCAACGTCGGCGTGAGCCGCCTCGAGGCGGGCCGCCAGATCAGTCTCGGCAAACAGGTGGGCAAAGGGCAGCATCCCCTGCACCAGCTGGATATGGCGGGTCAGCTGGGCGGCGGCCGCTTTGGCATCACTCAGCTGTTTGTCGCACTCGCTGATGGTTCCTTGCAGCGTGCGCAGTTCAGCCTGTTTGGCCTGCACTTCCGCTTCGGGGTCGGGGCGGAAGGCGATATCCAGATGCTGGCCGATAAAGTCGCGAAAATGCCCGTAGAGACGGTGATACTTCTGCTGCTCGAAGGCGGCCTTGGCGTAACCCTCGATGAGCCCTTCGCGCTCAAGGTCGAGCTGCTCGATCCGTTTTTCCCGGGCGGCACGACCAAACAGCGGCAGCTCGGGGTAGCGGGAGAAGCGCACCTGACGCTTGCTGGTGCGCACCAGCACGGCATCCCCCAGCTCGTCCGCTTCCACCAGATCCTCGTCAAAGGAGTCGGGGTTGCCCTGGATGAGGTAGATATCCTCCGGGCAATCTTCCAGCTTTTTCAGCCGTTCGATGGCCCCTTCGAGGTCGAGCACCACCAGGGCGCTGCGAGCCGGGCCGTAAAGCGCGGAGTAGTAAGGGGCATCGTCGATGGAGATATCGTCATAGACATCGGAGAGCAGCACGCCCCCCACCTGCTCGGCGATGCGAGCCAGGCGCGGATCAGCCTCGCCGGCCCCCAGTTGCAGGTTGCGAATTTGCAGCTCCAGCGCCTGTTTCTGCGCCGCGATGCGGTTGCTCTCCTGCTCGAACTCGCGCTCCTTGTCGAGCACTGTCTGCATGCCGGAAGAAAGTTCTTCGGCGGTGGTGAGCGGCAAGCCGCTCTGCTCGCGCAACTGCTCGAGCTTTTCAAAGGATTTCAGCCAGCGCGGCGCCAGCTTGGTGAGCTCCGCAATATCACGGCCCAGCTGGGTGCCCTGATGCTCGAGGCTGGCGCGGCGCTGGTTCACTTCCGCCTGCTGCTCGGCCAACTCATCCTGACGGGTGCGCTGGGCTTCGAGGAAGATCTCCAGCTCGTCCTGGCTCGCGATCAGCTGGCCGGAGGCCTGCTGCAGCTCGTCACGCAAGCGCAGCAGCGCCTGCTGACTTTCGCTCTCTTTCTCGAGGCGAGCCAGCGCGGCGCGCAGCCCCTGCCCCTGGGCGATGCGGGCCTTGTCTTCGATATGACGCTTGAGCAGCGCCTGCGCGGTAGGCCAGGCGGCCTCGCGCACTGTCTCGGGGGCGATGCTCAAAAGCAGCGCCAGCGCCGCTTCATGCTCGGCCACCGCCGCCTTGGCCAGCGCCAGCTGTTGCTCGGCCCCCAGCACCCGGCTGGTAAGGCTCTGCTCGGCGGCGCGGAACTGGTGCAGGGTGTCGCTCGCCTGTTCGGCGGTCAGCCCCGGCAGCTCGCACTGCTCGCGGGCAGTCTCCAGCGCCTGCACCGCCTGGCGGTACTGGATGGCGCGGGTCTGCTGGATATCGAGCGCCTGCTGGTAGTCGGCCAGCTGGGTCTTGAGGCTGTCGACTTCTGCCTGCGCCAGCTCCTTGCGCTCTTCCACCTCCAGCAGCTGGCCGTGGATCTCTTCCACGATCGCCTGCTGTTGCTCCAGCTTGTCCATCAGCTCCGCCAGATCGGCGCGGTACATCTCGATCTTCTTTTGCAAGCTGACGGCGGCCATCACCTTGGCCAGGTGTTCGGCGGCAGACTCCAGCTCGTCAGTCAGCAGTTTCTCACGGTTGGTGAGCTGCTCCACCTCGTCAGCCAGATAGATGGCGCGCTGCTTCTCCTCGGCCAGCAGGCGACGTTTGCCTGCCAGCTCCTGGCGGGCCTTGAGGGCCAGCTCGGAGAGGCGATTCTTCTCGGCGGCGTTGCGCACATAGTCGGCCGCCACATAGTGGGTGGTCTCGGTAATGAGGTTCTTGAACAGATCCCGCTGACCTTGCGTCTCCTTGATCGCTTCCAGGGTGCGGCGGTTCTCGTAGATGGCCGCCTCCATGTCCTGGAACGCCTTGCGCACCCCGGAGTTCTCCGGCAGCAGGTATTCACGCAGGGAACGGCTGATGGACGAAGAGATGCCGCCATAGAGGGAGGCTTCGATCAGGCGATAGAACTTGCCGCGATCCTTTTGATCACGCAGCTTCTTCGGGGTGATGCCGAACTCGAACATGAAGTTGTGATAGTCGGTCACCGTATTGAACTTGGCGACTTTCAGCGCCCCCAGCTCGGCGGCGGCCCCTTTCAGATCGGCGAAGGCACGTACCCGGCCCTTGCCGTCATCGAGCTTCTCCAGCAGCAGATCGGTGGGTTGCAACTGCTCGGGCACATCCACCAGCGCAAACGGGGTGATGTTGACCTTGTTGTCACGGTTGGCCACCTGCTCCAGGTGAACGCCGACCCAGATCCGCTGCTCGCGGCTGTTCATCACCTCCAGCAGCGAATAACAGTGGCCGCGCTGCAGCTTGCCGTAGAGCCCCTTGTCGCGGGAGGCGCTGGAGGAGCCCGCTTCCGTGGTGTTACGGAAGTGCAGCAGGGACTGGTCGGGAATGAGCGCCGCGATAAAGGCCGCCATGGTGGTGGACTTGCCCGCGCCGTTGCCGCCGGACAGGGTGGTGACCAGCTGGTCTAGATCGAAGGTGCGGGCGAAGAAGCCGTTCCAGTTGACCATGGTCAGGGATTTGAATTTGCCTCTCACGACTTTGCCTCCATCTGGGCCTTGGATTTAACGCTGCAGGTCATCTTCCACCTCCAGTTCAAGCTGCTCTTCATCGAGATCCGCTTCGATATCCTCAAACAGCGAGTCGCTGCTCGGCATTTCGTCGTCGTGGAAGATGGCCTCGCCCTCCTGGATCATCCGCAGCTGGACGGAGCGCGGATCCTCATCGGAGCGCACGTCGGCGGCAAAGCGGAACACCGACTCGTTGACCCGGAATTTGTCGCTGTTGCCAAGGGCGGTGATCATGCCAAGGCGGCGCAGGCGGCGCATGGAGGTACGGATCTTCTCCAAGAGCTTCTTCTTGTCCAGATCGGTGCCGCCAGAGCGGCTGTTGACCATCCGCAGCAGCTGCTTCTCGTCAGCCAGGCTCAGCACCTCTTCTTGCAGCTCGCCCATGGCGAACACCCCTTCCGAGGCGAGCCGATCCGGGCTCAGGTAGAGGTAACAGAGTACCTTGCCCACCAGCATGTCGAGCTCGGAGAGGACGGTGGTGCCGATGTCGGCGCTCGGGCGCGGGCGCAGATAGAAGAAGCCTTCCGGCGCCTTGATCAGTTCAACCTGATAGCGGCCGTAGAAGATCTCCAGCTCCTGGTGGTACTCCACCAGCGCCGAGTGCTGTTCGAACTCGTCGGCACTGATGTGGCGGCCGGAGCGCAAGGCGGTGTCGATGCGCGGAAACAAGGGGTTGGCAATCGCCTCTGCGAGCCGCAGCGGCAAGGGAAACTCAGTATTGATCAATGACATAGGCCTGAACCTTGGATCCAGCTTGGTTAATGGGTTTCCATGCGGGCTGACGATGCAGCTGGTGCTCGCCGCTGGCATGGCCCAGGCGCACAGCCTGGTCGATCAGAAGACGCGCCACGTCGAAGTGGGCATGGGCCGGGTAATCCAGCAGGTATTCGCGCAGCACGTCGGCGAGATCCAGCTGCTGGCCCTGCTCCGGGTAGCGGGACAGGTAGCGCTCGATGCGCTCGGCCAGCTCCTGGTTGATGTCCACCATCTCCATGTACTCCATCTCAAGCGGCACCTCGCCGGTCACCTCCTCGTCGTGGATGGCGATGGTCTCGTCGCGCAGCTCCAGCAGGCGCGGCTCTTCGGCCACTCGCAGCAACCAGTTGTGCTGCTCGAAATTGCGGATGGAGTCGCGCAGCCGCTGGCTGAAGGCGCGGTTCTTGTCCATGTCGATGGCGTTGCGGATGAACTTGTGGACGTGCCTGTCATAGCGGGCCCACAGCTCGATGCACTGCTGGCCCCAGCTGGTGATGACATCCAGCCGCCCCTGCAGGGCGTGGGTCAGCTCCTCAACGTGGAACAGATCCTCGCGCCCCTGCGCCGCTTCTTGAATGTTGAGCAGCCCCGCCTGCAGGCGGTGGCCGGCGGCGTCCAGGGTATCTTGCAACTCGCGCAGGGTCTGGCCGGTCTCGTGCAGCAGTTTTTCGCAGCTGTGAATGGCATCGACCCAGTTCTGGGTCAGCAGGGCCGCAATCTCGTTTTTGACCTGATTTTGCTGCTCGTCCATGGCGCGCTGGGTGAGATCGATGCGCCCCAGGGTCTCTTCCAGCGAGAAGGTGAGCCGTGGCAGCACCTCGGCATCCCACTGCTCGCGGGTATTGGTCTCGAGCGCCGCCTTGCGGGCGGTGTCGAGCTCGGCCGCCAGGTGTTCGAGCAGGATGGAGAGCTTGATGGAGTCAACCTGGCGCTGATCCATGAAGAAATCGACGATGCTCATGCCAAGGCGCGACAGGCGATAGAGGCTCTCCCCCGCCACCATGTCGGTGTTGAAGCGCGACAGCAGTTGCTGGCGAATGAGATCGTTGATGGCGTTGTTGGCGCGACCGGTGAGGGTCTCGTCCATCTGGCCGAAGGCGTTGCTGACGTAGCCAAAGGCATCGTGCAGCGCCGCTTCAGACAGATCCGATTCATCTTCGGACAGCGTCTTGATTGCAATCAGAAAGGCCAGCCGATCGGTGGGCAGGCTCAGCGCCAACCCCTCCTGCCTGACCCATCCCACCATTTCGGGCAGGGTACGGGATGTACTCATCATGATGTTGTCATCTCGTTGTTGTATTGGGCGCAAAGCCTTGCGCGCGGCTACATCCGGTAGCATCAAAAAAGGTGGCCTCAACCGGTGGGTTTTTGCGCCATCACGTGGATATAGCGCCCCAGGGAGATAAACGGCTCTTGCCGGCAATATTGCAGCTCCATGGCCAGCAGATCCTCGAACTTTTCTCGCTGATCCTGCTTGTGGCGCATGTAGTCGTGGATCACCCGCACCCCGGTCTTGCCGATGATCTTGAGCCCGCCCCGGCCAACCCAGTCGTAGACCTGCTCCGGCAGCTGGGGATTGGTGGGGGTCAGCGCAGTCTGGCGCTTCTTGTTGAGCCCCTGGCGCACGTAGTCAAAATTGCCCACCACCAGGCTCTGGAACAGCAGACCGTGACGGTTGTAAAAAAGAAGCGACAGTATGCCCCCGGCATTGACGAAAGGGAACAGACCGAGCAAGGTCTGGCGCGGCTCGGCGAGCCACTCCAGCACCGCGTGACAGAGCACCAGATCGAAGGTACCGGTCACGTGTGCTTTAAGATCCTGAATGGGACAATGGATGAGACGAATTCTGTCTTCCAGCCCCTTTTCGGCGATCTGGCTGCGGGCCAGCGCCAGCATTTCCGCCGACAGATCGCACAACTCCACCTGATGGCCCATGGCTGCCAGCTTCTGGGCAAAATAGCCAAAGCCGCCCCCCGCATCCAGGATGCGCAGCGGCCGGTTGCCCAGGCGGGCCAGGCAGGCTTCGATGTCGCTCCATACCACTGTGGTGCGGATGCGCCCCTTGGTGGAGTCATAAATGTTGCGGGCGAACTTGTCGGCGCGCCCGTCAAAACTTTGATCTTGCTTCAAGACGAACTCAACTCTGTGGCCACGGGAAACGGGCCTGACGAAAAAGAGGGTATTCTGTCACATCCCGAATTTGCTGAAAACTCAAGTCGAAGCACACTCCCCCAGGTGATGGAAAAAACATCGTTTGGCGCCCACTTTGCCCCCATTTCGCGCTTTGCGGTGTTGTGCGGGCAGGCACTGCACAACCTGTGTGCCTTGATGGCGCCATGCAGCCTTGGGAAGAGGCGCCTATACAAGGGCGCCAAAATCCTTAATAATTTTTTAATGCATTGTTATATAAGGAATAACACGTGGACACCCTGTTTGATCTCAAAAAGTGGCTGGGCCAGCTGCTGATGCCGCTCCCCTTCTCCCTCAGCCTGCTGTTGCTGGCGCTCTTGCTGCTCTGGTTCACCCGTTTCCAAAAGAGCGGCAAGCTGCTGGCCAGCCTCTCGCTGCTGCTGGTCACCCTGATGGGGATGCGACCGGTGAGCTACGAGCTGGCCCGCGGGCTGGAGCAGACCTTTCCCCCCTTCGAGACAAGCCAGCATCCCGACATCGAGGCCATCGTGGTGCTCGGTAACGGCCATGTCAGCGACCCGGCGGTGCCCGAGCGCTCCTGGCAGAACAATATTGCGCTGGCCCGTACCCTGGAGGGGGTACGGCTGGCCCAGGCTTATCCGCAGGCGGAGCTGATTTTTTCAGGCTATGTATCGGGAGATCCCCTCTCCAACGCCGAGGTCAATGCCCGCATGGCGGCGAGTCTCGGCATTCCCCGCGCGCGGATGACGTTGTTTGAAAACAACAAAGACACCCACGACGAGGCGGTCAGCATCAGCGCCCACCTCAAGGGCAAGCGGGTGGCGCTGGTGAGCTCGGCAACCCATCTGCCGCGTGCTATGGCGCTCTATCAGGGTCAGGGACTGAACGCCGTGGCTGCCCCCACCGACTACACCGCCAAGCAGAGTCAGGTGGCCCAGCCCCTCTACAGCTACCTGCCAAAAGGGCGCTATCTGATGTATTCCGAGGCTGCCATTCACGAATGGATTGGGGTATGGTGGGCCCGTTTGCGAGGGCAGGTTAACGATTGAGCAATCGAGCCTTTCATTCCTGATTTGGATCAGGAAAGCGAAAAAAAATTACGTCATTTGCCGCCGGGTCAGCTATCTTGGGCTCGGTTCAATTCATATAATGTCGCGCAATCAAATGCCTAGGAGATATACAAGATGAGACAGCACCTGGTAATGGGTAACTGGAAACTGAACGGCACCAAAGCTTCCGTCGAAGCTCTGATCAAAGGACTGACCCCGGCTGCTGCCGCTCATCCTTCTGTGCAAGTCGCCGTCTGCCCGCCGGTTATCTTTTTGGGTCTGGTTGAGCAACTGACCGCCGGCAGCAAGATTGCCTACGGTGCCCAGAACGCCGACGTTCACGAGTCCGGCGCCTTCACCGGCGAGAACGCTCCGTCCATGCTCAAAGCCTTCGGTTGCACCTACTCCCTGGTCGGCCACAGCGAGCGTCGTACCCTGCACGCAGAGACCGACGACGTGGTTGCTGCCAAGTACGAAGCCATCCAGAAAGGCGGCCTGATCCCCGTGCTGTGCATCGGTGAGACTCTGGCTCAGTTCGAAGCCGGCACCACCAACTCCGTGGTCGAAACCCAGCTCAAAGCCGTGATCGACCGTTGCGGTATCGCCTCCTTCAACAACGCCGTCGTGGCTTACGAGCCGGTATGGGCCATCGGTACCGGCAAGACTGCCACCCCGGAAATCGCTCAGGCCGTTCACGCTCACATCCGTCAGTACCTGGCCGGCTTCGACGCCGCCGTGGCTGCCAAGGTACAGATCCTGTACGGTGGTTCCGTCACCGGTGCTACCGCTGCCGACCTGTTCGGTCAGCCGGACATCGACGGCGGCCTGGTGGGTGGTGCGTCCCTGAAAGTGGACGACTTCTCCCAGATCATCGCTGGCGCGGCCAAGTAATCGGCTGCTATGGAGGGGGCGCTTGCCCCCTCCTGCATATCGCTTTTCCTATGGCAGCCGCCGCATCCCATAGGAAAGCCGATATAGTAAAAGTGGCTTGTCTCATTCAACCATTTCGTATTCGACAACTCAGATCCAGAGGCACTCATGACCAAACAAATCAAACGTATTGGTGTTTTGACCAGTGGTGGTGACGCACCGGGTATGAACGCAGCCATCCGCGCCGTGGTGCGCGCCGGTCTGCATCATGGCCTGGAAGTCTACGGCATCTATGATGGCTACCTCGGTCTGCACCAGGACCGTATCGTCAAGCTGGAGCGTCACAGCGTCTCCGACGTGGTCAACCGTGGTGGTACCTTCCTCGGCTCCGCCCGTTTCCCCGCCTTCAAAGATCCGAAAGTACGCGCCGAAGCGATCGAAAATCTGAAAAAGCACGGCATCGACGCCCTGGTGGTGATCGGTGGTGACGGCTCCTACATGGGTGCCAAGAAGCTGACCGAAGAGGGTTTCCCCTGCATCGGTCTGCCGGGCACCATCGACAACGACATCGCCGGTACCGACTTCACCATCGGCTTTGATACCGCGCTGAACGTGGTGGTAGACGCCATCGACCGTCTGCGCGATACCTGCAGCTCCCACCATCGCATCTCCGTGGTCGAGATCATGGGCCGTCACTGCGGTGATTTGGCCATGTCCGCCGCCGTTGCCGGTGGTGCCGAGTACGTGATCGTGCCGGAAGTGGCGTTCGACAAGGACAAGCTGCTGCAACAGATCAAGGAAGGCGAAGCCAAGGGCAAGAAGCACGCCATCATCACCATCTGTGAGCACGTCACCGACGTGAACGCCCTGGCCAAGGACATCGAAGCCCTGACCGGCCGCGAAACCCGCGCCACCATCCTGGGCCACATCCAGCGTGGCGGTACCCCCACTGCGCGTGACCGCATCATGTCCAGCCGTATGGGCGCCTACGCCGTCGAGCAGCTGCTGGCCGGCCACGGTGGCCGCTGCGTCGGCATCCAGCGCAACGAGATGGTGCACCACGACATCATCGACTGCATCGAGAACCTCAAGCGCCCGTTCGATCAGGAGCTCTACGATCTCTCCACCACCCTGTTCTAAGCTCCGCTTTCAGGTTGCTGTGACAAAAGCCCTCCACTGGAGGGCTTTTTCATTGGGCCCTGCTCGCCACACCTGGTGCCATGACACCACCTCGTTACAACCATCCCTACGCCCCTCGCAGCGCTTCCTCTGTTTATCGCCTGCCCGCCCCCTTCTTCGGGCCACTTGGCCCGTTAACCGGTTCAACCAGCATTGCTTCGATTCAGGACCACAGCAACGCGGTACCCAGCCCTCTGCAGTCCGGCTTCTGCCGAGAACAAACAGCACGACTTCTCTGCACACTCTTCTTGCTCTGTCTTTTGCTCTGTCCCTTGGCGTTGCCGACCGTAGGCGCCCCATCGGGCAGCCAACATGCCAGGAAAAGATCCGAACAGAGACGAAAAGTGGGCCGACAGAGCACCATCAGCAGAGGGGATTTTGCAAAAAAACAGGAAGAGACATGTCAGAAGATGGCGTCACGACAGGGAAAAACCGTTCGACTACGACAAAAACATGTTGGAGACGGAAAATGACGCTGACAGCAGCCCAAACCATGGCAGGGTCATCACTCTCCTCTAAAAATCGTCATTTTTTGCCGACATAATTTTAAAAAAACAAAAAAGCCTCATATAAAACCCATTGCCTGCATCGTAATGAAATTAACTAATACATTGTTTTAATTGAGATAACTTAATATTCAACTTCTCTCCATCGAACAGAATGACCACCGAGATGATAAAGTGAGCTTAAAATTGCAAAAATGAAGCTTTCAATGACCACAAGCCACATCTCAACCAATAAATGCAGTTTACTATTGTTTTACCGCACAATTGTGGTATCTTGGTTCCATCAACAGTCAGCCAAGGGAGACAAAAATATGAAAGAGTTTGTGGTTACTGCAGTTTTTACTGTGTTTTTCACTCTGGTTGCCGTCTCTCTGCCGTCACTGTCACAGCTTTGAGGCGGTTAGTTGCCCACTCAATGATCCTGATGGGCAACGACAGGCATCGCCACGCTGGTTAATTCACCGCTTAATGTCATTTTTTTGTAGTTCATCGAAAACAACGACAAATACGGCCATTAGTACGACCAAGCGAACATAATTGCAGCTGCCTGCCAGAGGTAGCCTGTAAACAGGGGGAGCCAGTGGCTCCCCCTGTTGCATTTGCGTCTGCGGGATTTACTCTTGTCCCCCTGCCCGTCACAATGTCCGCTGGATTCGCCATGCAGGAATTACCATGACACAAGATGCGCTAAGCCATTGGCGTCGTGATCTTCATCGTCTGCCCGAAGCGGCCTGGTGTGAATTTCGTACCAGCTCCCTCATCGCCCACCACCTCAGTGAACTCGGTTTCTCCATCATGCTGGGCGACAAGCTGCTGGCCAGCAACCTCATCATGGGCCGCAACATCGACGTGCAGGCCCAGAAGGAGCGAGCCCTGCGCCAGGGTGCCCATCCAGACTGGCTGGGCAGGATCGAAGAGATAACGGGCGTGATGGGGCTGTGGGACAGCGGCCGTCCCGGCCCGACCCTGGCCTTTCGCTTCGACATCGATGCGGTGGAGGTCGAAGAGAGCCAGGATGAGCTGCATCCTCCCAGCCAGGAGGGGTGGCACTCGCGCAATGCCGGCTGGATGCACGCCTGCGCCCATGACGGCCATACCGCCATCGGGCTGGTGCTGGCCGAGCGGATCGCCGCCCTCGCCGATCGGCTGAACGGCCGCATCAAGCTGTTCTTCCAGCCCGCCGAAGAGGGCTGTCGCGGCGGCAAGGCGCTGGCCGCCGGCGGCCAACTCGACGACGTGGATGCCCTGCTGGCGCTGCACATCGGCATTCATGCCAACAGCGGCGAGCTGGTAGTCAATCCCACTGAGTTTCTCTGCTCCACCAAGTTCGACGTGGAGTTCATGGGGCGTGCCGCCCACGCGGGGCTTGAGCCCAACGCCGGCAGCAATGCGCTGGCGGCGGCCTGCATGGCCACCACCGCCATGCTCGGCATCGCCCGTCACCGCGATGGCATGACCCGCATCAACGTGGGCCAGCTCCATGGTGGCAGCGGCCGCAACGTGATCCCGGGTCATGCCCTGTTGCAGGGGGAGACCCGGGGCGCCACGCCGGCCCTCAACGACTACATGTTCAGCCAGGTGCAGCAGATGGTGGAAGGGGCAGCCATGATGCAGGGCGCCACCTACCTCATCCGCAAGCAGGGTGAAGCCATCGGCATCGACAACAGTCCGGCCCTGCTCGAAGAGATCATCCCGCTCGCCCAGGCGCTCAAGCTGGAGACCATCCACACTCGCCGCTTTGGCGCCAGCGAGGATGCGGGCTTTCTCATCGAGCGGGTGCAGCGAAACGGCGGTCAGGCCGCCTATCTGATCCTGGGGGCCAATCTGGCGGCGCCTCATCACCATCCGGAATTCGACTTCGACGAGGCCGTGCTGGCCCCCGGCGTGGCACTGCTGGAGTCCTGGCTGCTGGCCCGCCTCGGCCGCTAGCAAACAGCCGGAAACAAACAAGGCAGCCCGCGGGCTGCCTTGTTTGTTTCACCCCTTGTACGGCAAGGGGGTCTGTTGCATCTACTGTCCCAGCACGATGGCCGAGAGGTGGGCGAAGTGGTGGATCTCGTGGGTCGCCTCGCACGGACCATCCTGGCGAGCCGGGTTGTACCAGCAGGTTGCCAGCCCCTGCGCCGCGGCGCCGGCGATATCGGTCTTGGGGTTGTCCCCCACCATCAGCACTCGCGCCGGATCCGGGCGCTGCATCAGCTCGAGGGCATGCTGGAAAATGGCCGCCGCCGGCTTGGTCACCTGTACCTCGTCCGAGATCACCAGCGGCTCGAACCACTCGTTCCAGCCCAGCTTGTCGAGGCGGCCGCGCTGCGGCAGGCTGAAACCGTTGGTGATGATCCCCATCTTCACCTTGCTCTTCAACACCTGCAGGGTCTCCACCACCCCCTCCAATGGCATGCTCAGGGCGATGATCTGCTGCAGGAAGGTATCGTTCATCGCCATCGGCGCCACGTCCACCTGTTCGGCAAACAGGGAGAAGCGGGTCTGCTGCAGGTGGGTGGCATCAATCTCGCCGGAGTTGTACTGCTGCCAGAGCCGGTGGTTGAGAGCATGGTACTCCGCCATCTTGGGCGGGGTCGGCGTCACGCCGTAAATGTGCAGCGTCTGTTCCAGCGCCTGGGCGACCGGGAAATCGAGCAGTGTTTCGTCCAGATCGAACAACACCCAGTCATAACTTGGTACTTTCACGGGATCCCTTACTGTTCTGGTTGATCAAATTCATTGCGCCGCCCCAGCGGGCCGGCCAGCAGATCCAGTGTCAATCTGACCCCGAATCCGGTCACCTCGCTGCTGACCACGCCATTGCCGCCCTTGTTGCGAAAACCGCTCAAGTCGAGGTGCAGCCAGGGGGTCTGGGCGGGGACGAAGCGGCTGAGGAAGCGGGCTGCATCGATGTGATCCGGCGACGAACCCGGCGCACACTGTAACAGATCGGCCCACTCGCTATCGAGGTTGTCGTCGTAGTCCTCATCCAGCGGGAAGGGCCAGATCCGCTCGCCGCTGCGCTGGCCAAGATTGATCAGCTCCCCCAGCCACTGGGGGCGGTTGGTGAAGGCGCCGCTGTAACGACTGCCGAGCGCCCGTTTGCAGGCCCCGGTCAGGGTGGCGTAGTCGATCAGCAGATCCGGATTGTCCTGCACCGCCATGCAGAGGGTATCCGCCAGCACCATGCGCCCCTCGGCATCGGTGTCCACCACCTCGATGGTGGTGCCGTTGAGGGCAGTCACCACCTCCCCCGGCCGGTAGGCGAGCGGGCCTATGTGGTTCTCGGCGATGGCGAGCCAGCAGTGCACCTCATAGGGCAACCTGGCCCGACTGATGGCGTGGAGCGCCCCCAATGCCACCGCGCTGCCCCCCATGTCCAGGTGCATGCCATACATGCTGCCGGAGATCTTGAGGTTGTAGCCGCCCGAATCGTGGCAGATCCCCTTGCCCACCAGTGCCAGCCGCCGCACCGCATTGGGCGGGCAGTAGCTCAACTTGACCATGGCGGCCTGGTTGTCTTCCGAGCCGCGCGCCACCGCGATGAAGGCGCCAGCCCCCCGCTCGGCGAGCTGGGCCTGATCGTATTCATGCCACTGCCAACCCTCGCTCTGGGCGAGCTGGCGTACCCACTCCCGGTAGCTGCGGGCGGTCAGATCGGAGGCCGGCGACACCGCCAGATGGCGCGCCATACCGTTGCCCTCCGCCTCGGCATAGATCCGCGCCAGATCCAGCACGCAATTGGGGGACACCGCAATCTGCTGGTAGCGCCAGGGATCTTCGCTGCGATGCTTGTGACTGGGCAGCGGCACGTTGGCGGCCAGCAAGGTGGCCAGCACCAGTTCGGCCAACAGCGTGGTATCGGCCTCGTCAAAGCCTTCCAGGTGCAGCCCCAACCGCTCGATCTTGAGCCCGGCCAGCGGCGCAACCCAGCCGCGCACCTGCTTGTAGAGGGCATGATCGCGCGCCGGGTGTGCCGGCAGGAAGATCAGCAGTTGCAGGGTATTGTGCAGCACCAGGCTGTAGGGTGCTTTCTGCCCCAGCGCGATCTGGGCGCCGACGGCGGCAAACTCGGGCAGGGCCAGCAGGCTTTCGCGGCGATCTTCGGCGCAGATCAGCAGGTTGGCGGCCAGGCCGTTGGTGAGGACGGCAGCGAGGCCGGCGTCGTGAATGTCGATCTGCGGCGGCAGATAGGTAAATGGTTGCATCATTGGGCAAGGCCCTCATCCATGAAGAGATACCAGTGATGATACCCAACAAAGCGGGGTCACAGCCAGATTTGCACTTGAAAATCAATATCAAGCGTGAAGGCGGCACAAAGCAGAAAGACCGCGAAGGCGGCTGGATTAAAAACTGGAGGGTTAGCGTAATAGAGAAAGGAAGTTGGTTGCGGGGGCCGGATTTGAACCGACGACCTTCGGGTTATGAGCCCGACGAGCTACCGAGCTGCTCCACCCCGCGTCCG
>NZ_JAPCIV010000002.1:121849-245646 GCF_027707585.1 Aeromonas sp. QDB39
GTTGCGGGGGCCGGATTTGAACCGACGACCTTCGGGTTATGAGCCCGACGAGCTACCGAGCTGCTCCACCCCGCGTCCGAATTGTACTGCCACCACAAGAGACAGAGCAGATGCCCCTTGCTGTCTTCGTCTCCACCGCCGCGCACTGCGCTTGCCATGGATACAAATAGTTGGTTGCGGGGGCCGGATTTGAACCGACGACCTTCGGGTTATGAGCCCGACGAGCTACCGAGCTGCTCCACCCCGCGTCCGTATTTTTTCGTCCAGGCTGAGCAGTAGCCTGTTCGAATTCTCTTGTTTATCAAACTATTGCAAGGCAAGCCTGATACAAGAACTCAGATGGTTGCGGGGGCCAGATTTGAACTGACGACCTTCGGGTTATGAGCCCGACGAGCTACCGGGCTGCTCCACCCCGCGTCTGAGGTCGCCAATAATAGGCGCCGGCGCTCAGATTGCAAGTAAATATCCTAAAAAAACTTCATTCGAAGATTAAACCGGCACAAATCGCAGGAATTTGCAACAGAGCGCCGATTTTTCAGACAAGCAGGTTTGGGGCCAGCTTGGCGCACTACACTCAGATGGTTTGTAACTCCTCGTTTTGGGTAGGTTTATCATGCGCATCTCCGCCGGTCATTGCCGTCAATTGGGGGCCACACCCGAGCACGACGGCGTCAACTTCGCCATCTGGGCTCGCCTCGCCAGCCGGGTCGAACTGCTGCTGTTCGCCAGTGCCGACGATACCACCCCTGAGGTGATCCCTTTGTCACCCCGTCTCAATCGCACTGCCTACTACTGGCACATCCATATAGAGGGCATCGAGCTCGGTCAACGCTATGCCTATCGCATCCAGGGCCCCTGGCGCCCCTACTACGGCACCCGCTTCGATGCGGACAAGGTGCTGCTGGACCCTTATGGCCGCAGCATCGAGCTGGGTGCCAACTACGATCGCTGGGCGGCGGCCCGCCCCGGCAGCAACCTGGCGGAGTGTGCCAAGAACCGGGTGGTGGACACCCGCCACTACGACTGGGAGGGGGACAAGCTGCCCGCCCACTCCCTCTCCCGCTCGGTGATCTACGAGCTGCATCTGAGGGGCTTTACCAAGTCGCCGAGTTCAGGGGTCGACCCCGCCCTGCGCGGCACCTACCTCGGTCTCATCGAGAAGATCCCCTATCTGCAATCCCTCGGCGTCACCGCGGTCGAGCTGCTGCCGGTATTCCAGTTCGATCCCCAGGACTCCCCCAGGGGGCTCTCCAACTACTGGGGTTACAGCCCCATGTCGTTCTTTGCCCCCCACGCCCAGTACGCCAGCGGCGAGGATCCCCTCACCGAGTTTCGCGACATGGTCAAGGCGCTGCACCGGGCCAACATCGAGGTGATCCTGGACGTGGTCTACAACCACACCGCCGAGGGGGGCGACGATGGCCCCACCTTCTCGTTTCGCGGCATCGACAACGAGGCCTACTACATCCTCGACGCCAATCAGAAGGACACCAACTATTCGGGCTGCGGCAACACCTTCAACGGTGCCCACCCGGTGGTGCTGCGCATGATCATGGACAGCCTCCACTTCTGGCGCCAGGAGATGCACGTGGACGGCTTTCGTTTCGACCTGGCGGCCATTTTGTCGCGGGACGAGTCGGGCCAGCCCCAGGCCAATGCGCCGACCCTGCGCACCATCGATACCGATCCTCGCATCGCCGACATCAAGCTCATTGCCGAGGCCTGGGATGCGGGGGGCCTCTATCAGGTGGGCAGCCTGGCTGGCGCCCGCTGGCGCGAGTGGAACGGCCAGTTCAGGGACGACGTGCGCCGCTTTCTGCGCGGGGATGACAATGCGGTTATGCCCTTCGTGGAGCGGCTGTGCGGCAGCCCGGACATCTACCACTACCATCACGCCGATCCGGAGAAGAGCATCAACTTCGTCACCTGCCACGACGGCTTCACCCTGTGGGACTGGGCCAGCTACAACGGCAAGCACAACGACGCCAATGGCGAGCAGAACCGGGACGGCTGCGATCACAACTTCAGCTGGAATCATGGTGAGGAGGGGCCGAGCGAGGATCCCCAGATCAACGCCCTGCGGCTGCGGCAAGCCAAGAACATGATGGTGGCCACCCTGCTCTCGGTGGGCTCCCCCATGCTGCTGATGGGGGACGAGGTGCTGCGCACCCAGCACGGCAACAACAACGGCTACTGCCAGGACAACGACACCTGCTGGATGCAGTGGCAGCCCGACGCCATGGGCCAGGAGATGTTCCGCTTCATGAAGGAGCTGATCCAGTATCGCAAGCACCTGTTCCAGCGCCCGGAGCAGGAGAGCATGCCGCTGTCGCTGACCGAGATCCTGCGCCACAGCGAGATCTGCTGGCACGGGGTCAACGCCGCCCAGCCAGACTTCAGCCCCCACTCCCACGCCATCGCCATGTCAGCCCTGTCGAGCGAAACCCGGCTGGCCCTCTACGTGCTGTTCAACGCCTACTGGGAGCCGCTCACCTTCAATCTGCCAAGCCCCCCCAAGGGGGTCGGTGGCTACTGGCGCCGGATCCTGGATACCGCCCTGCCCTCGCCCGAGGACATCAGCACCTTCGGTATGCCGCTGGAGGGGCTGACCCGGGAGTACCTGGCCCAACCGCGCAGCAGTTGCCTCTTCATCTGCGGTGCCGACGACTTTTACTAGGGGTCGCAAACCAGGGGCCGCACACGGCCAGCAAAAAGCCCACCCCGGGCAGCCGGGGTGGGCTTTTTCATGACGCCAGTCTGTCAGGCCAGCTGGTGTAGCACGCTGGTCGCCGCAAGCTGGGCGATGATGAGACCGCACAGGGCGGTGGAGACCACCACCGGGGCCGTCTCCTGCTGGCGATAGAGCGGGCTGAACCAGAGCAGCAAGGCCGCGATCAGCAGGGCAGCCTGGGTCAGTACAGCGGGGATCAGCGCATCGAGGCCGGCACTGCTTCCCTGCCAGCCCACCAGCACCGCCAGCCAGAGCAGACTCAGGATGGCGGCCACCAGCCCGGCCAGCGGCAACAGGGTATTGAACGCCTGCAGGCGGTGACGGGCCCGCAGCAGCATCAAATGGGCGAAGGCCGCCCCCAGCAGCACCATCTGCAGCAGGCCGCCAAGCCAGCCCTGGATCTGCAGCAAGCCGATGCCATAGACCAGCAGCGGCATGGCTGGCAGCCAGAACAGCGTGGCGGGAATGGCGCGCTTGCCCTCCAGCCTGGATTGGGCCAGCGACAGCACCACCCCCAGGATCAGGGCGGCAGCACCGCTCCAGATCAGCCAGTCGGCCGCCTTGGCCTCCACCGCCAGCATCAGGGAGAGGCCGGTGATCACCCAGACCGAGAAGAGCTGGGTGGTGATCCGCGAGCGCTGGCCCGGGCAGAGATCACCGCGCCAGAGCACCAGGCCCAGCGCGATGAGGGCCCCCAGCGCCATCAGGCCGGTCAGGGGAAAGAGCCAAAAAGGGAGTTGGACGAACATGACGCCTCCAGCAGCAAGGATTCAGAACGCGCCGATGGGCGCCGGATGAAGGGGCCGAGTATACCCAAAGCCGCCGCCATCCCCAATCCCTGCCAGGAGCACGGCCGTCATTGACCACTGGCAATCAGGCATCGGCAACGGGCGCCGGCCGCCTTGCCTGCCACGAGTTCAAGACCCTCGCCATCCGCTGCGACCAAGGCCGGCAGCGGTCAGCCCTGGCCGCGGGCCAGCGCCACCACCCGGGCGAACATCTGGCGCAGTACCGGCGGGATGTGCTCACCACCGAGTCGCTCCGCCTCCTCCACCACCGCCAGCGCCATGCCCGGCTTGCTGCGATGGTGAATCGCCTTGTTGATGATGCGCCCGGCGTTGAGAGTCGAGCGCCCCCCCACGCCGGCTTCACGCCGGAACACCGCCTCGAAGCCGTTGTGATAGAGATAGTGCTCTATGTCCGCCGCCGGCAACTGGGTCAAGCGATCCCGCTCCCGCTCGCCCTTGAGCAGGGAGCGGGCCGAGGTGGCGTACTTGACCCCCGCCTCGTCGCCGTCGGTGAGCAGATGCCACTCGATGCCAAAATCCCGCGCCACCTTGATAAGCGGTGACTGGCCGCACTGGGCGAACTCGATGATCCGCACCCCCTCTGCCCGCAGGCTGTAGCCGCAGATCTGGGCAAGCTCGGAGAGCAGCCAGATTTCGGTCTCACCCTCCACCAGCAGCCAGCAGCGGGCAAACATCGACATGGGGCGGTTGATGCGCACGTGGAAGGCTATCTTGCGCAGATCGTCGCTGCTGTAGCGCTCGCCCCCCAGCTGATGGCAGACGATGTCCTGCTGGCGGCGCACCAGCCGGCGGATCTGGTTGAGGGGCAGCGAGGAGAGCAGGTCCCCCGAATTGGTGGTGAGCAGCTTCTGCCCCGGCAGCTGTTCCAGCAGCCCCCAGGCCAGCGCCAGCATGGTGGGGTGCAGGCGGCTCTCCGGGTCTTCCAGGATCATGATGGGGCGCGCCCCCTGCTCCAGCTCCCGGTTGCCCCGTGCCTGCAGCAGGGTGGCCGCCATGCCCGCCATCGCCAGCTGCAGCGCCCGGTTGTCGGCATTGCGCAGCAGCGCCTGCAGATTGCCGGGGTTGCGCAGGGTCATGGGGCGATTGACGATCTCCCGCTGGCTGCGCGGCTTGTTCTTGATGGGGGCCAGCGCATTGAAGTAGTGATCCATCAGCTGGCGCACCGCCTGCAGCGCCTCCTTGAGCTCTGGCTCGCCGATGCGCTGGGGCTCGTCGATCAGCTTGTCGGCCAGCTCGCTCAACCGGTGCTCGGAGAGATCCCCCCACTGCAGGGTCTCCACCCCGTTGCGGGCGGTGCGGGCATCCCGCAGCCGAAACACCGGGTTCATGGTGATGAGCAGGCAGACCAGCTCATGGGCATCGTCGATGGGCAGGCTCTTGCCGATGCCGTCGAGAAAGTCGTGGGTGGTAGTGACAGTGCCGTCGCTCTGCAGTTCGGCGCTGGCGCGGTAGTGAATGCGGTGAAACTTGTCCTTGTGCTTGACCCAGGCCGCGCCAAGCCGGGCCAACCGGCGGGAGTGCAGGCACATCTGGGGTCTGTGCTCGCTGAAGGTGAGCACCAGTTGCAGGTGGCGGGCTGGCTCGAGTTCGGGATCTTCGGGCTGGTGAAAGTCATCGCTGCTGAACTGATAGGGCTCGGCATCCTGGCCCAAAAGACACCAGAGGGCGCGCAGCAGGCTGGACTTGCCCCAGGCGTTTTCGCCGATGAGCACTGTGGTGTTGTCCAGCCCGAGCGAGAGGCGATTTATTCCGCGAAAACCTTTGACTTCAATGCGTTCCAGAAACATGCGGCCATATCCAGTCCATCCTGATGGCGCAATAGTGGCAAAGTTGTCGGGAAAATCCTATCGGGTCGTGGCGATTTTCAGCGGGAACTGTGAGGAACGAGCGGTTCGGGCGGGGTCGGCATGCCAAGGCGGCCCTGGGGGGCATTCCAGTGGCTGAACCAGAGGTGGCGGGTACGGGTCTGACGTTTGCGATGATTCAAGGGCAACTCCTGTGCAGGTTGAAGGGACGAGGCTCCTCCTCGTTGCCAACCAATCTGCCGCCTATCTGTGACAGGAGGATGACAGCTGGCTGCGCCACTGCCCTGGCGTCAGGCCAAACGCCTCCCGGAAGCGGTTGCCAAGGTGGGCCTGGGACGAGAAGCCGCACTGGATGGCGATGCTGGCCAGGGAGTCGGCGCCGGCCAGCAGCTGCTTGGCCCGCTTGAGCCGCAGCCCCAGCAGGTAGCGGTGGGGCGGGCAGCCGAGGCTCTGGCCGAACATGCGGGCGAAGTGGTATTCGCTCAGGCCCGCCTCCTGCGCCAGCTCGGCCAGGGTGACAGGCTCCGCCAGATGGGCCAGCAGGTACTCCTGCACCCGCCGGATCACCCCTGGCGCCAGCCCGCCACGCACCTCGGGCAGGGGCGGCGCCTCCCGGGTGTGGTGGCGATAGGCGTGCAGCATCAGCATCCAGGCGCCGTGGGAGAGCGCCATCCGATCCACCTGGTGCTGCCAGTCCAGCTGCATCAGCTGGCCCTGCACCAGGGTGGCGGCCTTGGGATCGTCGATGAAGGTCTTGTCCTCCAGCAGCAGATGGCGCCCCTCCTTGTCGCACACCTCTTCGGCGATGCGGGTCAGGTGGGCCGGGGTGAAGTAGAGGTGGAAGAAGCGAAACTCCTCGCGCACCAGCCACTCGGATCTGTGGTGATCCGGCATGATGCACACCTTGCCGGTGCCGCCGTGGCCGCCCGGGCCGTCCAGCCGCTCGGTCTGCTCGCCCCCCTGCAGGTAGACGCTCAGGGTATGGTGGCCCGGCTTGTGGTAGCGGGTCTGATCGTAACAGTTGCGCCAGCTGGCGACGCCAAGGCCGGGTTCCAGCCAGCAAGCGTTCTCAAGGCGCGCGCCCGTGCTGACCAGTGCATCGAATACTCCCGCCGGCTTAGTCTGCAGCACCCGCTCCATTCCTCTTGTTGCTTGCCTGATGGCCCTTGTGCGCCATCTTAACGCGGCGCGGCGGCAAAGGCTGCGGCTACCCGCAAAAAACCGCAAGATGGTGTAAGCCCGCCGTCATCGCCCGCTGCATGCTGATCCCATGTCGTTGTCATCTCACCGGATATCCCATGAATCTGATGCTCTATCTTGCCACCGTCCTTATCTGGGGCAGCACCTGGATCGCCATCGCCTGGCAGCTTGGCCCCATTCCCATCGAGGTCTCGGTGCTCTATCGCTTCGCCCTGGCGGCGCTGGCGCTGTTTGCCCTGCTCACCGCCAGCGGCCGTTTCCCGCGCCTGCCCTGGGCGGGCCAGCGTTATGCCGCCCTGCTCGGCGGCCTGCTCTTTTCCACCAATTTTCTCTGCTTCTACCACGCCACCCTCTACATTCCGAGCGGCCTGTCGGCGGTGATCTTCGCCAGTGCCAGTATCTTCAACGGTCTCAACCTCTGGCTGTTCGAGGGGAAAAGACCCGGCCTGCGCTGGCTGCAGGGGTCGCTGTTGGGGCTCCTTGGCACCCTCTTGCTGTTCTGGCCGGTGCTGGCGGATGCGCAACTGGGTGCAAACGGCTGGAAGGGGCTGCTGCTCGCCTGCGGCGGTACCCTCTGCTTCTCGCTCGGCAACCTGGTCTCGGCCCGCGGCCAGCGCCAGGGCTACCATGTGCTGCAGTTGGTGCCCTGGGGCATGGTCTACGGGGTGGTGTTGCTGCTGGGCTGGGTCACCCTGCTCGGCCAGCAGCTGGTGATCCCGACCGATGGTCACTACCTGGCAGCCATGGTCTATCTCGCCCTGTTCGGCTCTGTCATCGCCTTCACGGCTTATCTCACCCTGGTGGGGCGGATCGGCGCCAGCAAGGCCTCCTACGCCACCGTGCTGTTCCCCCTGGTGGCGCTGACGCTCTCTACCTTCTACGAGGGGTTCATCTGGCAGCCGGTGTCGGTGGTGGGGGTCATGATCAGCCTGCTTGGCAACCTGGTGATCTTCGCACCGCCCCTGCGGGAGTGGCGCCTGCGCCCCGTCAGGGCAGCGAAGGATGCTTGATCCCAACCCCGTCAGCCCCTAAGGTAACGCCTTCCTACGCAGATGACGGGAGGCGATATGTTACTGGAAGGGCTGGAGACACTCTGCCTGCTGGCCAGCGAAGGCACCATGGCCAAGGTGGCCAGCCGGCTCTATATCAGCCAGTCGGCGGTGAGCAAGCGCATCGCCCAGCTTGAACAGCGCCTCGGCAAGAAGCTGGTCGAGCCGGACGGGCGCCAGATAAGGCTCACCCCCCAGGCACAAGAGCTGCTGGCCCGGGTCGCTCCCAGCCTCGCCGAGATGAAGGGGGTGCTGGCCGACAGCCAGACCCTCACCGACCTGACTCCCCTGCCCGTCGCCTGCTCCGAGACCCTGCTGGCGGGCTACCTCGCCCGCTTCATGCACGACTACCTGCGACAAGATCCCCACCTCGCCCTCTCCACCCACCATACCCCGGTCATTCTGGCTCGAGTGCGCAGCGGCGATGCCCTGCTCGGCATCTGCGCCGGACGCCTGCCACCGGGCCATGGCCTGGAGGCCAGGCTGCTGCTGGAGGAGCCCTTCTATCTAGTGGAGGGCGATCAGCGCGAGGGGGAAAACGCCGATCAAGGGCTGCGCCAGATCCTCACCATGGACCTGGACAACCCCTCCAATCGCTACCTGCGCGAACCGCTGGCGGCCCTTGGCCTTACCCCCGCCATGGAGCTTGACTCCTACCTGGCGCTGATCGAGCTGGCCAAGGCCGGCATCGGCCCGGTGCTGCTGCCGGCCGGCCTGCTGGCACTGGTCGGTGCACAGGGGACCCAGGCTCGCCCCCTCGCCGGGCTCGCCCGCCCGCTGCACCTGGTCTATCGGCCAAACAGCCTCAAGCGTGCGCGCATCGCCCAGCTGGTGCTGGCCCTGCAAGCCCACTTCCAGCCGCTGGCTGGCTGAGCGCCACAACACAAGGGGGCCCGATCTTGCGGATCGGGCCCCCTTGTGTTGACAGCCGTGACTGCCGGTGTCAGCGAAAAGCGCTTACCCCAGCCAGGCAAACAGCTCGGGGTACTGGCTCCACACCAGCTTGGCGGACATCAGCAAGGAGACGGTCACCAGCAGCGGCTTGATCAGCTTGACCCCTTGCTTGAGCACCATTTTGGAACCGAAACGGGCGCCGATGAACTGGCCCAGCGCCATGCAGAAGCCGACGCTCCACACCACCTTGCCCCCCAGCGCGAAAAACAGCAGCGAGGCGATGTTGGAGGTGAAGTTGAGCAGCTTGGTGTGGGCGGTGGCCCGCGCCATGCCAAAGCCCGCCAGCGCCACGAAACCGATGGCAAAAAACGATCCCGTGCCCGGCCCGAAGAAGCCGTCATAAAAACCCACCCCGCCGCCCACCAGCAGGGCGAACGCCATGGGAGCGAGGCGGCGGGAGCTCTCGGCATCGCTCACCCGGGGAGAGAAGAAGAAGTAACAGGCGAAGGCCATCAGCAGGAAGGGCAGCAACCGCTCCAGGATGGCGGCGTCGATGGTCTGCACCGCCAGGGTGCCAAGCGCCGCGCCGATGAAGGTGCAGATCACCGCTGGCCAGATGATGTGCCACTCCAGCAGCCCCTTGCGGGCATAGAACCAGGTGGCGGAGAAGGAGCCGAAACTGCTCTGCAGCTTATTGGTGCCAAGCACCAGCGCCGGCGGCATGCCGGTGGCGAGCAGGGCGGGCACCGTCAGCAGGCCGCCCCCACCGGCAATGGCATCGATAAAGCCGGCCACCAGGGCCACGCCGAACAGGGCAAGCAGGGTAAACAGTTCCAATTCCATCCATAGCCTCACAACATTGACGGGGCCGGCAAGGGCCGGCACAGCGCAGGCTCGCCATGAGCCTGATGAACAACGCTGGTCGCTATCCTAATGGGGCTTGGCTCATGAAGCTAACGAAACAGTGGCAGGCAATTGATTCCTGATTTTCATCAATGAATCATCCCTGTGAAGCGGCAGGCAAGCATGCCGCCCCCCTCACCCCCCTGCTCAGGCGGCATCGGGCGCGCAGGTCGCCTCATTGCCCTTGATGTCGGCCAGCGCCTGCTGCAGCTGAGCTTCATCCTCGCCGGGGGCCCGGCTGACCCGGCCCGCCATGTAACGGCTGCTGAAAAGATTGAACCAGAGCTGCAGTGCCTGCCCCGCCGCCAGCTCGCCGGCCACCTCCAGCACGCAGGCCGCCACTTCGGCGGTGCACAGATGCTCGTCGCAGTGCGCTACCCGCATACCATAGGTGGAGAGCGCATCGGGCTTGATGGAGAGCACCGGAAAGCCGTCCAGATAGGGGCTCTTGTTGAACATCTTGCGCGCCTCGGGCCAGGTGCCGTCCAGCAGGATGAACAGCGGCTTCTTGCCAGAAATCGGGGTCACCACCGAGGTGAGCCGGGCCGGCTCCTTCTCGCAGGCGGGAAACACTACATAGGGCTGCCAGACGGGATCCGCCAGCAGGGCCAGCAGCTCGGGATGGGGCTTGGTGCGCGACCAGAGAAACGCCCAGGTTGTATCCGGCAGCACATCAGCGATGAGGCGGCCGGTGTTGGACGGCTTCATCGGCTCGCTGTCGTACATCAGCAGGCAGAAGCCGGCCTCGGCCTTGAGCTCGGGGCGCCACTCGCAGGCACACCAGTCGTGGCGCAGCTGGCAGGCTTCGCAGCGCGGCACGCTGCCGCCACGGGCGAGAAAGGGTCGGGTCGAGACGCTCTTGCGCCAGATGCGCAGGCGATTGACGGCGTGATCGGGAATTGGCTTCATGGAACGCGGCTCTGGCGATGCCTGTGGCAGGACAAAAAGGGGGCAGATTGTAACGAGCCGTCCGCCGCGCAGCAAGGCCCCCCATCCGGGGCAAGCCGGGAGGCCACGCCTCTCTATACTTGGTCGTCAACCCATGCACCCACGCATGGGACACAGGAGGACAACGATGGCAGAACAAGATATTGCCCGCGAGCACGCCCTGGCCGAAGGCACTACCTTCACCTGGCACGAGCTCTATCTGCCCGATGCCGAGGCCGGGATCCGTTTCTACACCGCGGTGCTCGGCTGGGAGAGCCAGACCATGGCGATGGAGGGTGGCGACTACCCCATGCTGGTTGCCAATGGCAGGCCGATCGCCGGCGTGCAGGCTACCCGGGGCAATCCCGAGATGGCCGGCGTACCACCCCACTGGGCAACCTATATCGCGGTGGATGACGTCGATGCCAGGGTGCTCAGGGTCAACCAGCACGGCGGCAGCGTGGTGGTGCCCGCCATGAATATCCCGGGGGTCGGGCGCATGGCGCTGATTGCAGATCCACAAGGGGCGCACATCTGGCTGTTCACCCCGGAAGCCATGTGACATCGCCCACCGCAACAACGACAGAGGGGCCCGCAGGCCCCTCTTCATCATTCAGCTCGCCCTGCTCGGGCGCCGACCTCAGACCGCCTTGCGCAGGATCTGCTCAAGGTAGTCGGCGAAGCGGTGACCGTGATGCTCCAGCAGTTTCGGGAACATGGAGATGGAGGTCATGCCCGGGAAGGTGTTGATTTCGTTCAGCAGGATCTCGCCCTCTTCGGTCAGGAAGAAGTCGATGCGCGACAGGTGGGTCAGTTTGAGCTGACGGAACGCCTTGAGGGCGTACTCGTGAATGGCGTCAGCCTGCGCCTGGGTCAGCCCCCCGGCGCGCAGTGCGGTCTCGGTGTGACTGGCGCTGCTGTACTTCTCTTCATAGGTGTAGAACTTGTCCTGCGGCACGCAGATCTCGCCCGGGTAGGTCGCCACCAGCTCGTCACCGTACTGGTACACCGCCACTTCCAGCTCGCGCGGCTTGACCGCTTTTTCGATCAGCACCTGCTCGGAGTAACCGAAGGCATCGGCAATGCCCTTCACCAGATCCGCTTCGTTGCTGGCGGAGTAGCAGCCGACGGAGGAACCCTGGGAGGCCGCCTTGATGAAGACCTTGCCCCACTTGGCCAGCGCGGCTTTCGCCTCGCTCAGCGCCGCGTCGTTCTGCTCGGTCAGGAACAGATAAGGGGTGTTGGGGATGCCGATGGCGGAGAGCCACAGCTTGGTGCTGATCTTGTTGAAGCAGATCTTGCTCGCCTCGGCATCGCAGCCCAGATAAGGCAGGCCCGCCAGCTCGAGGAAGGATTGCAGGTCGCCGGTCTCGCCAGGGTAGCCGTGGATGCAGGGCACCACGTAATCCACCGGACGGGCCACGCTGTCAAACGACAGCAGCTTGTCCAGCCCCAGCTTGCATTCGCGGCCGTCGGCGCTGAGCCAGCGGTCGGCAAACATCTCGACCCGGGTCACGTCGACCCCAGGCAAAAGACCGAGCTGTTGCTCGAGAAAATTTGCGCTTCGCAGAGAGACTTCGTGCTCGGAGCCACCGCCGCCGCACAGCAGCAAGACATGCATGTTCTTCATTAGATGTGATCCCTTGGGAAAAGCGGCTTCGCCATCACCATTTAAAACCCAACCGCATTAAAACCGGACGAAGCCAGATACGAAGATAAGTGCGGGCCAGTGTAGCAAGGGAGATCAAGCCTTGTCAGCCGATGGGAGCCCCATCCGCCGACAACGGCCATAAAAATTCCCGCCTGTGTCAGAAATTGGATGAAAAGAGCTCAGCGCGGCGGATCGAGCCGGCCGTTGCCACTGCCGTTGACCCGAAACCAGCCGGCGATGCTGTAGCGCTCTTGGTTGGCGGGCAACACCTCGTGGGGGAACTCTTCGGATAAAAACAGCACCAGCCGCCCGCCCCGGGGCGAGACATCCATCAAAAACTGCTCGTCGTCATCGTACATCCGCAGCACCCCGCCTGCCTCTGGTTGCCAGTCGTTGTTGAGGTAGAACACCGAGGTGAGGCGGCGGTTGGAGCGCCCGGCGAAGGCGTCGCGATGAGTGGCATAGAAGTCACCGCTGCGATAGCGGGCAAAGTGGGCCTCGTAGTCGAACAGCCCCAGCATCAGCATCCGGTTGGCGGCCAGCCGCAGCGCTTCCATGCGGGCCAGATAGTCGGCCACCGGTGCCCCCAGGGAGGGTTCGAGCCAGTGGATCTGATCCCGGCGAATGGCGCGGTTGTCCTGATGCAGGGCATCGCGACCGATCCCCGCCGGCCGCCACGCATCCGGCAGACACGCCTTGAGGGCATCCACCTCGGCGGCGGTTAAAAAATCATCCACTATCACCCATCCCCGGGTGTATATGGCGTCCATGACGGCTTGATAGTCCAAGATTGACTCGCAACAAGTGGAGAGAGGGCGCTTTTTAGCGACTTCCAGGGCAAGACACAAACTGGTTTGCTTATCCTCAGAAGTCCCACCATCAATACGCTATCCGGGCGCACAAGGCCCCCATTATCTGGTCGCCCTCGCCAGCCTGTGATCCGGCGCACTCAAATGGCCTCAGACCGGGCCAGATCTTTCATGGCAAAGGGGAAAGCGGCGCTTGCTCCGCGCCGTCGCGCCCGTTACCGTGGAGCGATACGCCCTGAATGGGCCCCATGCAACAGGAGTGCTTCATGTCATTGCCCGACCTTATCCTGCAACGCCTTGACGGTACCGAACTGCCCTTGTCCACCCTGCAAGGCCAGGTCGTGCTGGTGGTCAACGTCGCCAGCCGCTGCGGCTTTACCCCCCAGTACACCGGACTGGAGGCGCTTTATCGCGAACTAGGCCCACGCGGGCTGGTGATCCTGGGCTTCCCCTGCGATCAGTTCGGCCATCAGGAGCCGGGGGATGCAGAGGAGATAGCCCGCTTCTGCTCCCTCGACTATCCGGTCAGCTTCCCCATCATGGCCAAGTGCGAGGTCAACGGCGAGCAGGCCCACCCCTTCTATCCGTGGCTCAAGAAGGAGAAACCGGGCCTGCTGGGGCTGGAGAACGTCAAGTGGAACTTCACCAAGTTTCTGATCGACCGGGACGGCAAGGTGGTTGACCGCTTTGCCCCCACCACCAAACCCGAGAGCCTGCGAGACGATATCCTGGCCCTGCTCTGAGGCCGCGGCACGCGGCGGCCGGACAACGCGACACGGCTGCTGCGTGCAGGGCGCGCATCTGCTATATTACGCCCCCGTTATCATTTCCATCTTGTGGCGGGTGCCAGCGCACCCACCATCCGCTGAGCCCAAGGCTCACCAGAGGAGTCTCTCTCGAACATGTCATTCAACGAACTGGGTCTGTCTCCGCACATCCTGCGGGCCGTCAAGGAGCTGGGTTACGAACAGCCAACCCCCATCCAGCAACAAGCCATCCCCGCCATTCTGGCCGGACAGGATGTGCTCGGCGGCGCCCAGACAGGCACAGGCAAAACGGCCGGTTTCACCCTGCCCATGCTGCAGCGCCTGCTGGCCAACCATGGCCGTGGCCGCCGTCAGGTGCGGGCCCTGGTGCTGACCCCGACCCGCGAACTGGCTGCCCAGGTGGGTGAGAGCATCATCAAATATGCCCACCACCTGCCGTTTCGCACCCTGATCGCCTACGGCGGTGTCAGCATCAAGCCCAACCTGGACGCCATCAAGCTCGGCATCGACATCCTGGTGGCCACTCCTGGCCGTCTGCTGGATCTGCTGACCCAGGGGGCGCTGACCCTGTCCGAGCTGGAAGTGCTGGTGCTGGACGAAGCGGATCGCATGCTCGACATGGGCTTCATCGTCGACATTCGCCGCATCATGAAGGCACTGCCGGCCGAACGGCAGACCCTGCTGTTCTCCGCCACCTTCTCAAACGAGATCAAGGCGCTGGCGGATGATCTGCTCAACAACCCCACCCTGATCGAGGTGGATCCCAGCAACACCGCCGCCGAGCAGGTGGCCCAGCGCATCATCCAGGTCGACCGGGAACGCCGCCGCGAGCTGCTCTCCCACATGATCGGCCGCGGCAACTGGCAGCGGGTGCTGGTGTTCGTGCGCACCAAGCAGATTGCCGATCGCCTGGCCCAGCAGATGCAAAAAGACGGGCTCGATACCGTCGCCATCCACGGCGACAAGAGCCAGGGTGCCCGCAACCGGGCGCTGGCAGATTTTCGGGAAGGCAAGGTGCGGGTGCTGGTGGCGACCGACATCGCCGCTCGCGGCCTCGACATCGATCAGCTGCCCCACGTGATCAACTTCGAACTGCCCCAGATGGCGGAGGATTACATCCACCGCATCGGCCGCACCGGCCGCGCCGGCCGTGGCGGCGAGGCCATCTCGCTGGTGAGCCAGGACGAGCTGGGCCAGCTCAAGGGGATAGAGGCGCTGATCGGCCAATCCCTCTCGGTGGAGATCCTGGAAGGGTATGAGCCAAGCGGCAAGCCGAGCCGGCAGACCCTGCCGGGCAGCAAGCCGGTACAAAACCCGCCGCGCGCCCGTGGCGCCGCCAATGCCAAGGGTGGCAACGGCAAATCCGCCGCAGGCAAGAGCAAGGCGAAGAGCGATGGCGGCAAGAAGCCAGCCCCAGCCCGCAAGCGGGAAGTGGTGGGCGAGGATATCGGCTTTACCCCCATGCGCCGCCTGCCCAAGGCCCAGCGCGACGACTATCAGGACAACTCCAACGAGGAGTAACAGGCCTTCCTGCTCACGTCATAAACAAAAAACCGCCCGAGGGCGGTTTTTTACTGGGCCGGTGTCACTGGCCTGCCAGTGTCATATGCAGCAATGGATAGGGTTTGCCCTGCCCGTCCAGTGGCGAGCGCCCCACCACCTCGAAGCCCAGGTGGCGATAAAAGCCGAGCGCCTGCTCATTCTGCTCGTTGACGTCCACCCGGGTCGCCCCCAGCCGGGCGATGGCATCGGCCACTAGCAGGCGGCCAACCCCGCCCCCACGCAGCGCCGGGTCGATGAACAGCATCTCGATGTTGCCCTCGTGCACCCCGCAAAAGCCGGCGATCCCCTGGTCGTTGCGGGCGCAAGTGAGGGTCACGGCGTCAAAGTAGTGTTCCAGAATGAGCTCGCGCAGGGTGGCGATCTCCTCATCCGGCAAGAAATGGTGGGTAGCGCGCACCGACGCCTCCCACAGTGCGATCAGGGCCTGATAATCCCCGCGCGATGGCTGTTCCAGTCTCATATCGTACTCACTCAATAGATTGATTGTTTGGAGCCTGCCCGGCCGGCGCCATGGCGTCGACATGCTTGAGGACAAACCCCTTCTCGATGCCGGCCTTGAAGCCGAGCGACGCATAGAGCCGGTGGGCCGCCTCGCGCCCCTCCCCCGACAGCAGCATCACCTTGTAGCAATCCTGCTGCCAGGCGAGCGCGAGGGCATGGGTCAGCAACTGTCGGCTGATGCCCCGGCGCCGAAACGCAGAGGCCGTCACCACGTGCTCCACCATGCCAAACGGCCGGCCGCCATTGGTCAGGGTCGCTACCACGCCGAGCTGGCAGGTGGCCGCCAGCTGGCCATCCACCTCCGCCACCAGCAGGTGAAGATGAGGCTGCGCCAGCAAGGCCGTCAGCGCCGTACGGGCAGCATCCGGCGCAAGTGCAGGGTCATGGGGGCGCAATTCCCGATAGAGCGCCAGCAGACCGGCCATGTCCTGCAGAGTACAGGCCCTGATGAGCGTCATCCTTCTTCTCCTTGAGCTGCGGGCGATGCGGCTTCACGCCTCGCGGGGGGCAAACATGATAATGGCCATGCCGCACAGGGCCACCAGCGACCCCACCAGATCCCACAAGCTGGGCCGGATGCCGTCCACCAGCCAGAGCCAGAGGATGGCCACGAAGATGTAGACGCCGCCATAGGCGGCATAGACACGCCCGGCTGCGGTCGGGTGCAGCGACAGCAGCCAGGCAAACAGCATCAGGCTCAACCCTGCCGGCAGCAGCAGCCAGACGCTGCGACCCTGGGTCAGCCAGAGATAGGGCAGATAACAGCCCAGGATCTCGGCCAGCGCCGTCACCAGAAACAACCCCATGGTTTTCAACTCGCCCATCGGCTACCCCATTATTCAACAACGTGTTCAACAACGTGTTCGGCAAAAAGAGCAATGGTAAGCCAAATGGCCGAGCCGGGTAAGCGGGACCGAGTAATAATCGCGAGGGGGAAGGATAGCGGATGCAACACGCAGCCGGCCTTCCCCCGCCCACACGGGGGAAGGCCAGGTCATCAGCGGGTCTTGACCGCCTGCAGCAGGACAGACAGATCCGGCCCGAACTGACGGGTGCGAATGGCCTCACGGATATCACTTTCGCTATAACGGCTGGCCGGATAGAGCAGCACGCAGGCGGTGTCGCCGGGCTTGAGGAAGTGGGTCTCGCCAAACGGGGTATAGCGGGTGGCCCCGATGCTGATGAGGACATGGGCCGGACGCCCGGCCTGGGCCAGCAGCCCCTGGATGTGCTCGGCCGGCCCCTCGTCCTGCTGATGGTTGAACTTGTCGATGGCCCACGTCAGCAGCTGGCCGTGGAAGTAGCTGTAATCCACCGCCGCGCTGTCGACTCCGTAGGGGTGCAGCTCGCCGTCCCGCTCCAGATAGCAGGCGATGCGGTAGTCATCGAGCTCGCAGCCGGCGGCGAAGTGGGAAAGGGGCAGCATCGCGGGGGCCAGCCCCTTGCTCTCTTCACCCCAGTTCTTCTTCTCGCTGATCTTTTTGGCGTTGGGACGGCGGATGGAGCAGTCGTTGTAGGCACCAAAGGCGCGCGGGTGGATGGCCACCACCTGCTCCCCCGCGTACTCCAGCTCGCACCAGAGCGCCACTTCCGGCTCTATCTGCACCTTTTCATCGCCGCTCACCGCCGCTTCCGGCAAGAAGATGGCGTCGCCGCTCAAGGGGAAGACGCCGAGCTGGCCGGGGTGGCCCGGCACGTAAAAGGGGAACAGCGCCTTGGGGGCGCTGGTGTCGCGCACCACCACCGTCACGAAATCCGAGGCCTCGCCGGCCTGCTCCAGATGACCGGCGAAATTGCCCGCCACCCCGAGTCCGATAAACTTGCTCTCTGCTGTCACTTGCATCTTGCTCACCTGCCTCTTGCCAAAGCGAAGGCAGCGGCCCGGCACGGGGCGGCTGCCGCAAACGTGGCGAGGATTAAAACACAGGGGTCTGCCCTCGCCCAGCCTGCACGCCCCATCCTGTGCGCCAGCGCGAACTTTTGCGAGCCGGTCGGCGAGCTTGTGAACAACCGCCATGCCCCAACTGACTCGACCGTGTGCGGGCCTGCCCTTGATCAGGGCGACAGGCGGCGCATTGATCAACCATGGGCCCCGGAAACAGATCGTTTCCACATCCTGCCGCCTTGCCCCTTGGGCCCGCCCGCCAACTTTGCTAGGCTGCCCGCCATGCCAATCCACACACTCAAGGATGCCTGCCGATGTCAGCACAGCACTTTCAGGGCCGCTTCGAGGTCGAGTTCAAATACAAGCTCGGCGATGTCGAGGCCTTCACCACTGCCCTCGCCGCCCTCAATCCCGAGGTGATGCTGGAGCGCAACCAGGAGCAGGACACCTACTTCGACACGCCGGACCGCAGCCTGAGCGCAGTGGGCAAGAGCCTGCTGATCCGCGCCATGCAGCCCTCCGGCATCCAGCTCTGGATCGTGAAGGGGCCCGAACCCGATCGCTGCGAGGCGGTCAACATCACCGACGCCGACAAGGCCATCAGCATGCTGCACACCCTGGGTTACCAGCTGATACTGACCCTTCGCAAAGTGCGCAGCATCTATTTCGTCGGCCCCTTTCACGTCACCCTGGATCACCTGGCGGGGCTTGGCGATTTTGCCGAACTGGCCATCATGACCGATGACGAATCCTTGCTGCCAGATTATCGCCAGCAACTGCTGTCCCTGGCCGCCCGGCTCGGGCTGAACCCCGAACGGCTGGAGAGCCGCTCCTATCGCACCCTGTGTGAACAAGCCACCACCCCATCACCAGAGAGACATTCATGATCGACAAACTCGCCTGGCTGACCTTCAAGGATCAGCAACTGCTCTGTGCCCGCTCCCACGGCAAGCAGATCTACTACATTCCCGGCGGCAAGCGCGAAGCGGGAGAGAGCGACGAGGCGGCGCTGATGCGCGAAATAGAGGAGGAGCTGGCCGTGGCCCTCAAGCCCGACACCCTGGCGTTTGCCTGCGAGTTCAGTGCCCAGGCCGACGGCAAGCCGCAGGGGGTCAACGTCAAGCTGCGCTGCTACACCGGCGAGGCTGACGGCACTCCCGTCGCCTCGGCGGAGATCGCCGAGCTGCGCTGGCTCGACAGCCGCCATATGGCCGAGATCTCTCCGGTTTCCCGGCTGCTGTTTGCCTGGCTGGTCGAACAGAAGCTCATCCGCTGAGGGAAACCCGCCTGGAGGGCGTGATCGGGCGCACCCGGCGAGCGACAACGACTTGAAACTGGCGGCAGAAACGGCGAGTCTAGCCAGTCATCCTGCCGCCGGTCCCGTTGGCGGCAGGCGCCGCGGCAGACCGGGCCGACGGCGTGAACTTCGTTGACAAGGACTCCTGATGGACATAGTTGAGGTTGATACCACCCAGGGCATCAAGCCTGCCCTCATCACTTTGCTGCAAGACAGCGTCGCCAGCGGCGCCTCGGTGGGCTTCCTGCCGCCGCTGACCGAAGAGCAGGGGCTCGTCTATTGGCAGGGCATAGAGACGGAGCTGGCCGCGGGCAGCCGCCGGCTCTGGGTCGCTTTCCTGCAACACCAGCTGGTCGGCGCCCTCCAGCTCTCGCTGTGCACCAAGGCCAATGGCCGTCACCGCGCCGAGGTGGAAAAACTGATGGTGCACAGTCTCCACCGTGGCAAGGGGGTCGGCCGTGCCCTGATGGCCAGCATGGAACAAGGGGCCAAAGAAGCCGGCCGCAGCCTGCTGGTGCTCGACACCCGGGTGGGCGATGCCGCTTCCCGCCTCTATCGCCAGCTCGGCTACCAGGAGGCGGGCCAGATCCCCGCCTTTGCCCGCAGTGCCGACGGCACCCTGGCGGCCACCCTCTTCTTCTACAAGCAGCTCTGAGCCACGCACCGCCTCCGCTTCGCACGCCTCTACACTGCTCGCCTCTACTCTGTAGCCACAGTGCGCCCTCCCCATGGAGGGCGCGTTGCGTTACCCCTCCCGCTTTCAAAAACAATCAAAAAAGTATCTGGATTAATTTTGAGTCTGCTATAGCCCCATTTGCATATGATTGTTCCTTCACCTCACCCTAGACGAGGCGTATGGTGTGGCAGAAAGACCCGTTTGCATACCAAACGGATACTGCTCACTGCCTTGAGGAATACTGCATGCCTATCCTGCCTCGTACCGTCACCTCCCCCAAAAAGTTCATCATTGGCCACGATCTGCTGCCCCAACTCCATGATCACGTAAAAGATTTCGGCGACAACGCCCTGCTCGTCAGCGACGAGTTCATTCTGGAGCGAGTACGGGAAGAGGCGCTGGCCGGCCTGCTGCAGGCTGGTCTGAAGGGAGCGGTCGAGAAGTTCAACTACGAATGCACCGACATCGAGATCCGCCGCCTGTGCGATCTGGCCGAGCAACAGGGAGCCAACGTCATCGTCGGCATCGGTGGCGGCAAGACCCTGGATGTCGCCAAGGCGGTGGCCTTCTACCTGCGCCGCCCCGTGGTGCTGTTTCCCACCATCGCCTCCACCGATGCCCCCTGCACCGCCCTCGCGGTGATCTACAACCCGGCGGGCGAATTCGAGCGCTATCTGTTCCTGCCCCAGAACCCGGATGTGGTGATCGCCGACACCGCCATCATAGCGGCGGCTCCCGCCCGCTTCTTTGCCGCCGGTGTAGGCGATGCGCTCGCCACCTATTTCGAGGCCCGCGCCTGTTACCGGGCGGACGGCATCAATCTGGTGGGCAAGCGCCCCTCCCGCACCGGCCTCGGGCTGGCCCGGCTCTGCTACGAGCTGCTGGGAGAGAACATCGAGCTGGCGATGGACGCGGTGCGCCACCATGTCACCACCCCGGCGCTGGAGCAGACCATCGAGGCCACCATCTATCTGAGCGGCGTGGGCGCCGAAGCGGGCGGCCTGGCGGCTGCCCATGCGGTCAACAACGGCATGTCGGTGGTGGCGGATCTGCACCGGGCCCAGCACGGCGAGAAGGTGGTGTTTGGCCTGCTCACCCAGCTGGTACTCGAGCGCGCGCCCCAGGCCGAGCTGGACGAGGTGATGCGCATCATCCAGCTGGCCGGCCTGCCCATGACCCTGCAGGAGATGGGGCTGAGCCGTTTCGTGGAGAGCGAATGGCGCCAGGTGGCCAAGCTTGCCTGCGATCCCCTCGACACCATGGGCAACATGCCGATGAGCGTCAGCGAGCAGGATGTCTACCACGCCATGATCGCGGCCAATGCCATGGCCGAGCGCTACCGGGCCCGTCACCCACGCGCCTGATCGGCACTCCAGCAAAGCCGTGATCACGCCGACAAGGCCGGCCCCAGCGGCCGGCCTTGTCATTCCCTGCCCGACCTGCTGCAATGGCCCCTTTATCCTTGGGACAAGGAGTCACCATGATATTGGAAGTCGCCCCTCTGCAGGTCATCCCCGGTCAGGCTGCCGCCTTCGAGCTGGCATTCTCCCAGGCCCAGCGCATCATCAGCACCATGCCGGGCTACGGCGGACACCAGCTCCAGCGCTCGCTGACCGATCCCCACCGCTATCTGCTGCTGGTCAACTGGCAGCGCCTCGAAGATCACACCCAAGGCTTTCGTGGCTCACCCCAGTACCAGCAGTGGAAGGCCCTGCTCCATCATTTCTACGATCCCTTCCCCACGGTCGAGCACTACCGGCAGGTCACCTTCGATGAGACAGAGCAGCGGGAACAGGATAACGGCCTGATCTGAACCAGATGCCCTGTGCCAGGACCAAGGTGACGGCTGAAGCGGCATTGCCTCGTTCGGTGTGCAACCAGATAAGCGGCGCAGTGGTGGGCTGTTAACTAAGAGAAGTGAGGAAGAGTGATCAGGGGGCCAAGCAGAACGTGGATCATCTACGCCCAGACTTGGCCCATGATGGGAAGATCAGGCCAGCCGTTCGGCCCGCGCCTTGATCAGGGGGGCGGCAAAGGCCTCCTGGGCCGCAATCAGTTGCAACTCATAGGCATCGGCCTGCCAGGTGTGCAGCAGTACCGCATCCACCGCCGCGTTGGTGCGCTCGAACGCGCTGACGGCATCGTAACCCGCCTGCAGATTGGCCAGCATCAGCGCGCTGATGAGATCCCCCACGCCCACCGGCTGGCGGGCAAACTCGTAGAGCGGACGGTCGATCAGATAATCCCCCTCGGGGGTGGCCAGCAGCATCTCGAAACGACCCGGCTCGCGGGCGGCACGTCCAAGATGCTTGACCAGCACCATCTTCACCCCACGTGCCAGCAGCTGATGGGCGGCGGCCCGCGTCTGCGCCAGATCCGTCAGATGGACGTCGCACAGGGTCTCCAGCTCCAGCAGATTGGGGGCCATGATGTCGGCCACCGGCAGCGCCTGCTCGGTCAAGAAACGGGTCACCCCAGGGGCGACGATGCATCCTTTCTCCGGGTGGCCCATCACCGGATCGCAGAAATAGATGGCGGCAGGATTGGCTGCCTTGACCGCGGCCACCACCGCCAGGATCTCGTCCCCCTGCTCCGCCGATCCAAGATAACCGCTCAGCACGGCGTCGCAGTGGGCCAGCACCTCGATGTTCGAGAGCCCTTCGCACAGGGCGCTGATATGCCCTGCGGGCATCGCCATTCCCTGCCAACCGGCCGCATATTGGGTGTGGTTGGAGAACTGCACCGTGTTGATGGGCCATACCTCCATACCGAGACGGCGCATGGGAAACACGGCGGCGCTGTTGCCGGCACAGCCGAACACCACGTGGGACTGGATAGAGAGAATGCGTTTCATCGACATCACCGCAGAGAAGAGTCAGGGGAAAGGCGCAATATATCGGATGAAGATATTGATCTTCCACCCTTGATCAGCACAAACCCTTATTTGGTCGGCAAAATTCTCGATGACGCTGGTTGCCATCGCCATCACCGGCCCCCTCTTTACTGACATGCCGCAGCTTGCAACCGCAAACACGGCCGACGTGGTCTAATAAAGTGATACAAAGGTTTTGTTTGATGGCATATGAGATTAATAAATGGGCTTTTGGTGCGCAGAGCCATCTGATGGCGAGTAAACAAGCGGGTGTCTGTGGCAGCCCTGGCCCTCAGGCAGCAAGGCAGCAAGGCAGCAAGGCAGCAAGGCAGCAAGGCAGCAAGGCAGCAAGGCAATGTAGTGGAAGGAGGCAACGGCATCGGTGCAAGTGAAGGTATCACCAGACAGCCAAAGGCCGGATCGGGCTGGTCAGCCCGATCCGGTTCATCAGGGGCGAGTGAAGTGGTAGACCCAACCCTCGTCCAAAGCCATCTCTGCGGGCGGCGCCACCAGTGCCGGTAACAGGGAGACACTCCCCTTGGCGGCATATTGCAGCGCCATCAGGGCGCAGATGGCGGCGTCGTAGCGATCGGTCCCCGCCGTCACATCGGCTGGCAGATGCACCAGCAGCTCGGCGCGCACCGCCGATGCCTTGCCCCCCACCTTGGCAAGGGCGGGATAGACCTCCAGCACGGCGCGATCGGCCTGCGGTTGCTGCTTGGGCACCAGCTGCAAGTCGGCCAATCGGGGCAGCATGGCGAGCGCCAGGGTCGCGTTGTTGCCGAGCCTGTCGAAGGTGGCCGAGAGCGGCTTCTTGCCATATTGCCGGTGCAGCCAGCGCTCGCAATCCCGGTAGGCATAAGGGTTGTCTATCTCGCGCTGGGGCACGGCGCACTCGGTCGTCCTCCCCGCCAGCAGCTCGACCAAGGCGCGAGGAAACGCCAGCGGCGCGTCGATCCCCAGCGCCAGCTGCGGGCAGGCCAGCACCTGCAGCAGGTGGATCTCGTCGTGCAGTGCCGGGCGCAGCAAGGCATCCAGATCCGGCGCAACCCGTGAGCTCAGTCGAAACAGGGGCGATACCCCAAACCAGTGCAGCCGCTGTTCACGCGCCTGCCACCCCACCACAGCCACCGCCTGGGCACTGCCCTGCCAGCCTCTTACGTCCCAGCCGATGCCGATGGCATCCATGTGTTCCATTGTCATGCCAGTGTCACCTCTGCACGCTATCAATGCAGCACAGGGTAATGGCTGGAGCCCCTAAAGCAAGGTTGGCGGCGCTGCTTAGAAGGATTTCTTGAAATTGATCAGCGGCAAGATGGGGAAAACCCCGTTCTCGGCGTAGTTGGCGAGGCCAATCTGCAGACCGTCCAGGTGCTTGGTGGCGTTGATGAAGCCCAGCTGGAAGGTGGCGCGCTCGGCATAGTTGACGAAGCCGACGTTGGCCAGGGCGTTGCCCTTGGCGATGTTGACGGCACCCCAGTTGAGGCCCTGCACATTGTTGGTCAGGTTGACGAAGCCAAGGTTGACGCCCTTGTCCTGACCCTCGTGCCAGTTGACCGCGTTGATCGCCACCCCGCCAAACTGGTGGCGTACCCGGCCGGCGCCGAGGAAGATGCCAAGCTGCAGACCGGTGAATTGATCCACGTCGGAGAGGGCGAAGACCGGCAGATCGATCCCCTTCACCTGACCGGTGCGCCCATAGAGAACGGAGGCTCTGGCCCCCTCGACCTGATGGGACGCGGGCAGATTGACGCCGGGCAAGGAGAGCTGGACAGGGGTACTGGCGTGGGCAACGCCGCCAAGGGCCGCAGCCCCCAGGGCAAGCAGCAGGCGAGCAGGTTTCATCGATGCATTCCTCAAGACTCAGGGAGTGGCATCAGCCTATCAGCCCCGCGACCTGGGAACGAGTCCCGACGGACGTGGCTGCGTCACCCCTCGTCTGAATCGGGCCAGCCAAACTGGACAGACCAGAATCAATATTTCGCCAAAAATTAACATTTATATTATTTACATCAAGCCTCATTTGGTAACACAATGCCTAAACGTGCGTTTGAACAGAGCAAATGACACGTGACGACTTAAGGATGTAGTCGAACGGATGTAACCGAAGAATGGGCCCATCGGCCTTTTGCAATACCCTTCTGCCAACCACGGAGACACGCGATGAATATGGACGTAATCAAGACCTTTACCGAGCAGATGCAAGGCTTTGCCGCCCCCCTCACCCGTTATAACCAGCTGCTGGCCAGCAACATCGAACAGCTGACCCGGCTGCAGCTGGCGTCCGCCAGCGCCTATGCCGAGCTGGGACTGAACCAGCTGCAGGCCGCCGGCAAGGTGCAGGATGCCCAGAGCCTGGCAGCCCTCGGCACCGTCCAGCTGGAGACCGCCTGCCAGCTCTCCCGTCAGATGCTGGACGACATCCAGAAGCTCAACACCCTCGGTCAGCAGTTCAAGGACGACCTCGACGCCCTGGCTGCCGACGGCATCAAAAAGAGCACGGGCAAGGCCTGATATCCCCCTGGCTGCCCGCTGCGGGCAGCCACATCTCCCCATGCTCCGTCACGACAGGCTCGCCCTGCGCCGGGGATGGGTGAAGGAGAGAACATGAGCCAATCATCTTACGGCCCGCTGTTCGAGGCCCTGGCCCACTACAACGACAAGCTGCTGGACATGGCCAAGGCGCAGACCGAGCGCACGGCCCAAGCCCTGCTGCAGACCAATCTCGACGATCTCGGTCAGGTGCTGGAACAGGGTAGCCAGCAGCCCTGGCAACTGATCAATGCCCAGATGAACTGGTGGCAGGATCAGCTCAAGCTGATGCAGCACACCCTGCTCAAAAGCGCAGGCCAGCAGAGCGAACCGCTCATCACTCCCGAGCGCAGCGATCGCCGCTTCAAGGCCGACGCCTGGAGCGAGCAGCCCATCTATGACTACCTCAAGCAATCTTATCTGCTTACCGCCAAGCACCTGCTGGCTTCGGTGGATGCCCTCGAGGGGGTGCCCCAGAAGAGCCGGGAGCGGCTGCGTTTCTTTACCCGCCAGTACATCAACGCCATGGCGCCAAGCAACTTTCTGGCCACCAACCCGGAGCTGCTCAAGCTGACCCTGGAGTCCGACGGTCAGAATCTGGTGCGCGGGCTGGCGCTGCTGGCCGAAGATCTCGAGCGCAGCGCCGATCAGCTCAACATCCGGCTGACCGATGAGTCCGCCTTCGAGCTCGGCCGGGATCTGGCGCTGACGCCGGGCCGGGTAGTGCAGCGCACCGAGCTGTATGAGCTCATTCAGTACAGCCCGACCACGGAAACGGTGGCCAGGACGCCGGTACTGATCGTGCCGCCCTTCATCAACAAGTACTACATCCTGGACATGCGGCCCCAGAACTCCCTGGTGGCCTGGCTGGTCGCCCAGGGCCAGACGGTGTTCATGATCTCCTGGCGCAACCCGGGTCCGGCCCAGGCCGACATCGATCTCGACGACTACGTGGTGGATGGCGTCATCGCCGCACTGGATGGCGTAGAGGCGGCCACCGGCGAGCGGGAAGTGCACGGCATCGGCTACTGCATCGGCGGTACCGCTCTCTCCCTGGCCATGGGCTGGCTGGCCGCTAGGCGCCAGAAGCAGCGGGTTCGCTCCGCCACCCTGTTCACCACCCTGCTCGACTTCTCCCAACCGGGGGAACTTGGCATCTTCATCCACGAACCCATCATTGCGGCGCTGGAAGCCCAGAACGAAGCCAAGGGCATCATGGACGGGCGCCAGCTGGCGGTCTCCTTCAGCCTGCTGCGGGAAAACAGCCTCTACTGGAATTACTACATCGACAGCTACCTCAAGGGGCAGAGCCCGGTGGCGTTCGATCTGCTGCACTGGAACAGCGACAGCACCAACGTGGCAGGCAAGACCCACAGCAGCCTGCTGCGCCGGCTCTATCTGGAGAACCAGCTGGTGAAGGGGGAACTCAAGATCCGCCACACCCGCATCGATCTCGGCAAGGTGAAGACCCCGGTGCTGCTGGTCTCAGCCATGGACGATCACATCGCCCTCTGGCAAGGGACATGGCAAGGCATGAAGCTGTTCGGTGGCGAGCAGCGCTTCATCCTGGCTGAATCGGGCCACATCGCCGGCATCGTCAATCCACCGGACGCCAACAAGTACGGCTTCTGGCAGAACGACACCGAGGCCGCCAGCCCCGAGGCGTGGCTCGCCGGCGCAAGCCACACCCCAGGCTCCTGGTGGCCGCAGATGGCAGCCTTCATCCAGAGCCGGGAAGAGGATCCCGCCCCCCTCCCTGCCCGCATCCCGAGCGAAGGGCTGGAAGCGGCGCCCGGCAGCTACGTCAAGGTCCGGCTCAACCCGGTCTTTGCCCAGACCCCCGAGGAGGAGCCAGCATGAGCACGCTTCCCTTCGAAGTGGGCCAAAAGGCCAGCCTGATCAAGCGGTTCGGTGCGGCAGAGGTCGAGGCGTTTGCCGGACTGTCGGAGGATTTCAATCCGCTGCACCTGGATCCCGCCTTCGCCGCCACCACGCCGTTCGAGCGCCCCATCGTGCACGGCATGCTGCTGGCCAGCCTCTTCTCGGGGCTGCTGGGCCAGCAACTGCCGGGCAAAGGCACCGTCTACCTCGGTCAGAGCCTCGCCTTCAAGCAACCGGTGTTTGTGGGAGATGAGGTGACGGCAGAGGTGGAGATCATCGCCCTGCGCAGCGACAAGCCCATCATCACCCTGGCCACCCGTATCCTGACGGCCACCGGCACCATCGCCGTCAGCGGTGAAGCCGTGGTGAAGTTCGGCTGAAAGCAGTTTGCTCCATGATCTCAGTCAGCCCGGCTACAGCCGGGCTGACTGCTATGGTGCGCGCCCCCAAAATGGTCTTGCAAGCCACAATTGCCTGCATAGAGGTGCCCTTGCCCTTTCCTTGACGACCCGAACTGCCTAGAATAACCGCCCTGCTGTTTCAGCCATTCATCCACTAGAGGATTTCCCATGGAGACGTTTCTGCTCGAAGGCCACCCCTTCGTTGCCTTGTGCGACCTTATCAAACATCAGGGTTGGGCCGATTGTGGCGGTGCGGCCAAGGCGCTGGTCGCCGAAGGGCTGGTAGAGGTGGATGGTCAGGTCGAGACCCGCAAACGCTGCAAGATAGTCGCCGAGCAAGTAGTCAACTTCAACGGCATGAAAGTGGTCGTGAAAGAAGGCATCAGCCCCGAGATCCTCTGACCTCGCTTGAATAAGGGCGCCGACGCGCCCTTTGGTATTCAGCTGGCCTTGATCGACAGGGTCAGCACGAAGCGCGCCATCGCCTCATCCCCGTTCAGCGACGGACAGGTGGCCACCACCTGGATGGGGCGGTTGATGCGCTGACCGCTGGCCAGCGACTCGTCGATCATGGCGTCGATCTCCTCCCCGGCCGCGCAGTCAAACTGCACATCCCCCTCGGGCCGTTTCAAAAACTCCCCCTGCACATCCTTGAAGGCGAAGTGCACCTTCTTGCGCCGCTGCCGCCCCTTCTCCATCACCAGCAGACCGCCCACCAGATCGGCGCCGGTCGCCAGCGCGCCGAAGTACATGCTGCCCAGGTGGTTGCGGGTGCGCCAACCGAGCGGAATGCGAATGCGCAACGCCTTGGCGCTCATCTCTTCGATGACAGGGGCACAAAATCCGATGACAGGGATATAGCGCCAGGCAAAGAGCCGGAGCGCCAGGTTGGCCTTCAAACGTTGCAAATCCATATGCAAACTGATCCGATGAGTTGATGTAAACAACATGTTGCCAGCATGGCTAGCGTTCGACAAGGACGCGGATCACGCTTGCCGTCATTTCCCCTCATCAAAAAAGAGGGAACCCCACGGGTTCCCTCTGCTCGTTCCTGTGGTATTCGATCAGGCCCGCCTCTCTTCCAGCCAGGCTCCCTGGCTCTGCATCTCGAACAACTGGGCATAATGGCCACCCAGCGCCATCAGCTCGCCATGGCTACCCCGCTCGTTCACCTGACCGCGCGAGAGCAGCAGGATCTCGTCCGCGTCGACGATGGTCGAGAGGCGGTGGGCGATGGCGATGGTGGTACGGCCGCGCCGTGCCGCCGCCAGCGCCGAAGAGAGGGCCAGCTCGGTCTGGGAGTCCACGCTGGCAGTCGCCTCGTCCAGAATGAGGATGCGCGGATCGCCCACCAGGGCGCGGGCAAAGGAGAGCAGTTGGCGCTGGCCGGCGGAGAGGTTCTTGCCCCCCTCCTCCATCAGGGTGCCCAGCCCATCCGGCAGACTTAGCACGAACTCGGCCAACTGTACTTCGGTCAGCGCCTGCCAGAGGCGCGCCTCGTCGATGCCGTCGCGGCCAAGACGCAGGTTTTCCGCCAGGGTGCCGACGAAGATAAAGGGATCCTGCTGGACCAGCCCGATGCTGCGTCGCACCGCCGAGAGCGACAGGCTCGCCATCGGCTGATCATCGAAGCGGATGGTGCCCTGATCCAGCGGGTAGAAGCCCATCAGCAGGCTGATGATGGTGGACTTGCCGCTGCCGGTATGACCCACCAGCGCCAGCATCTGACCCGGTTTGGTGGTAAAGCTCACGTCACGCAGCACCTGCTGCTCGCCATCGTAGGAGAAGCTCACCCGCTCGAAGCTCACCTGCCCCTTGAGCGGGCGCATCTCGCCCTCGGTGCTCTCGCGGGTTTCATCGAGCAGGGCAAAGACCCGCTCCCCGGCCACCATGGCCTGCTGCAACTGGTTGAGCTGGTTGGTCATCTCGATGAGCGGCTCGATCATCCGCCCCAGATAGCTGATGAAGGCGTAGAGCACCCCCACCTGGATGGCGCCCTCCGCACTCAGCCCCTCGCGGGCAAACAGCGCCAACAGGCCGATCAGCACCATCATGTAGAAGAGATCGATGAGCGGGCGCAGCAGGATGCCGTTGATCTTGAGGCTCTTGAGGCGCGCCGCCCAGTGCTGCTGGTTCACCTCGGCAAAGGCGTTGGCGAAATGGCGCTCCTGCACCATGGCCTGAATGACCGGCATCCCCTGCAGCGACTCGTTGAGACGGCTGTTGATGTCGGAGAGCAGGCTGCGGGTCGCCCGCACCACGGGCACGCTCAGTTTCTGATAGAGCCACATCACCCCGCCCACCGCCGGCAACAGACAGGCGCAAACCAGCATCAGCCGCAGATCCAGCAGCGCCATGGAGATGAGGATGCCGCACAAGAGCACCACCTTCTGCACCAGCAGCCCAATCACCTGCACATAGAGGTTCATGATCGCCTCGGTGTCGTTGGTGATGCGGGAGATGAGCGAGCCGGAGCGATGCTGGTCAAAGTAGCGGGCCGGCAGCCGGATGGCGGTGGCAAACACCTGCTCGCGCAGCCGCTGCACCACCGCCTGGGCGATGCGGTTGAAGCGCAGGGACTGCAGGTAAAAACCGGCCGCAGACAATACCTGCAAGCCGAGATAGCCGGCGGCGATGGCCGCGATGGCGGGCCACACCAGCTGGCGCGGCGTCAGGTAGTCATCGATGAACAGCTTGATGAGCAAGGGACCGGCCACTTCGGCGCCGGTGGCCAGCAGCAGGCAGATCCCCGCCTGAATGAGCCAGCGCGGATAACGGGCGCAGTACCCGAGCAGTCGTTTGATGGTCGGGTTCACAGGCGCTCCTCCACGTCTTGTTTCAGCCGCTGATGATGAGGCCCCAGGCCGGCATACCAGCACTCAGGTTCAGCTCCACACCGAGTGAAGGCGCTCTTGATGAGTGGGCTCACAGGCTCTCCTCCACGTCTTGTTTCAGCCGCTGATGATGAGGCCCCAGGCCGGCGGCATACCAGCACTCGGGCTCAGCGCCACACCGAGTGAAGGCGCTCTTGATGAGTGAGCTCACAGGCTCTCCTCCACGTCTTGCTCGAGACGCTGGTAACGCACCATGTCCGCGTACCAGCCGTTGTGGGCCATCAGGGCGCCGTGGCGACCCCGCTCACTGATATGGCCCTCTTCCAGCACCAAAATCTCGTCGGCCTGCTCCACCGCCGTCATCCGGTGGCTGACCAGGATCAGGGTACGCTTGTGGGCCTTGAGGGCGTGCAGGATCTGCTGTTCTGTATGGGCATCCACCGCCGAGAGAGCATCGTCGAGCACCAGGATGGGTGCCTCCAGCAGCAGGGCTCGGGCGATGGCGAGCCGCTGTTTCTGACCACCGGAGAGGGTCACCCCCTTCTCCCCCACTTCGGTCTCGTAGCCTTTGGGGAAACGGCTGATGTCGTCGTGCACGCAGGCGATGCGCGCCACCCGCTCAATCTCCTCCCGGCTGGCATCGGGGCGGCCGAGGGCGATGTTGGCGGCAATGGTGGTGGAGAAGAGAAACGGCTCCTGCGGCACATAGGCAAACTGGCCGCGCAGCTCACCCAGCGCCAGTTGCGAGATGGGCGCCTCCCCCATGCGGATCTCCCCCGCGGTGGGGTTGGCCAGTCGCATCAACAGCTTGAGCAGAGAACTCTTGCCCGCGCCGGTGCGCCCGACGATACCCAACATGCCGCCGGCTTGCAGGGTGAAATCCACATTGCGCAGCAGGGTGCGCTGCTCGAGCTGGTAGTTGAGCGCCACGGCGCGCAGCGGAAAGGCCGAGGTCAGCGCCACCGGCTGGGCCGGCTCTTCGATGTCGCTGCGCTCGCCGAGCAGGCTTTCAATCCGCGAATAGGCGGCGCTGCCACGCTCGATGATGTTGAACAACCAGGCGATGGCGAACATGGGCCAGATCAGCTGGCCGAGGTACATGGTGAAGCTGGTGAGCTCCCCCAGGGTCAGCTCGCCCTGCAGCACCAGGGCGCTGCCGCCGGCCACCGCCAGAAAGTAGGAGCAACCGATGCAGAGGTAGATGACGGGATCGAACTTGGCATCGATGCGGGCCACCGCCATGTTGCAGGCGCCCGCCTCCCGGGTCAGCTCGGCAAAGCCGCGATCTTCGAGCGATTCCACCGCATAGGACTTGAGCACCCGCACGCCGGAGAGCGCCTCCTGGGTCTTGTTGTTGAGCCGCGAGAAGGCCCCCTGCGCCGCCTTGAACTCCTTGTAGATCTGGGTACCGAAGCGGTTCATGAAGAATGCCATCACCGGCAACGGCAACAGGGAGAGCAGGGTCAACTGCCAGGAGTACTGGCTGCACATGATGGAGAGCACCAGCACCCCGACGATGATGGAGTCCACCAGGGTCAGCACCCCTTCCCCGGCGGTCATCTCCACCGCCTGGATGTCGTTGGTGGCGTGGGCCATCAGATCGCCGGTACGGTGGCGCTGATAGAAGTCCGGGCTCATGCGGGTGAAGTGGCTGAACAGCCGGTTGCGCAGCACATAGGCAAGCCGGTAGGAGGCGCCAAACAGCATGACCCGCCACACGTAGCGCAGCAGATAGATCAGCAGACCGAGACCGAACAACCCGGCCAGATAGCCCGTCATGGTTGCACTATCAAGGGACCCTTTGGCGATGCCATCCACCACCCAGCCCACCACCTTGGGCGGGATCACGGTCAACAGGGCTACCATCATCAACAGGGAGATGGCGATCAGGTAACGCCGCCACTGCTCCTTGAAGAACCAGCCCAGCCTTGCAAATACGCTCACGTAGATATCCTTTGTCGCGACCGGCCCAGGGCCGGCGCCCATCACGGGGAAGCTCAATGCAATCGCCCCCGGCTGGGGGCGATACGAGGGGGTCATGATAGCCTGAAGCAAGCGGCTTGAGAATTATTGCTATTTCACCTGTTACAACAAGCGATCATCACGCTGTCCGAAGCCGGCGTACGGTGTTTCATGCTGCTCCCCGGTGAGCAGGAAGTGGGACACCTCCTCCCGGGTCAGACTGAACACCTGTTGCAGCTGCTCCAGATCCTGCTCGGTCAGCTCCTCCTGCTGGCGCAACCGCCACTCCAGCTCACCGGCCATGATCTGCAGGCGGGAGGCGGAAATATTGGCGGAAACCCCCTTGAGGGTATGCAGCAACCGGCAGGCGATGTCGGGCTGCTGACGACGCAGGGCGGAGCGGATCTCCCACAGGTCGTCCTTGTGCTCCGACATGAACAGCTTGAACAGGATCTGCAGCGCCTCCTTGTCCTGCTCCAGCCGCCTAAGGGCATCCTCCAGATCCAGCACTCCCATCAGGTCGGGCGGTTTCACCTCGAGCGGCACCCGCCGCTCGCCGCTGGCGCTCTTCACCCACTGCAGCAGGTTGTTGTAGAGATCGAGCTTGCTGACCGGCTTGGTGACATAGCCGTTCATGCCGACCCCGAGGCAACGTTCCCTGTCCCCCGGCATGGCGCTGGCGGTCAGGGCGATGATGGGGACATCGTGCTTGTCGACCATCTTGCGGATCTGGCGGGTGGCATCCAGCCCGTCCAGCACCGGCATCTGCAAGTCCATCAGGATCACGTCGAAGGGCTGCTCGGCCACTCGCTCGACCGCCTCCCGACCGTTGCCCACCACGGTCACCAGGGCATCGACCCGGCGCAGGTATTCGATGATGAGCTGCTGGTTGACCCGGTTGTCCTCGGCCAGCAGTACCCGGATGCCTTGCAGCAGCTCGCGAAAATGCTGCTGATCCCCCTGCGCCTCGGCCTGACGGAACTGCTGATCGTGGGAGCTGCCGTTGAGCAACTCGTCCACCTTGGCCAGCAGGGCATTTTCGGTCATCGGCTTGGGCAGAAAGTGGGTCAATCCCATGCTCTCCATCCGCCCATGCAGTCCCTCCTTGGCCCAGGCACTGGTCATCAGGATCGGCAGACGGCGCCACTGGCTGTGCTGATACATCTCGAGCGCCAGATCCAGCCCGTCTTCCTGCCCCATACGCCAGTCCAGAATGGCCAGCCGGATATTCTGTCCCTCTTCCCGCAGCACCTGACGAGCCCGGGAGAGGCTGTTGACCGCCATCACCCTGGCACCGGCCCGACCCAGGATATCCTTAGCCAGATCCAGCACCAGCTCGTTGTCATCCATCACCAGCACCAGCGGCTGATGTTCGAAGAAGACCCGCCGCCCGGAGACACCATAGACAGCCTTGGTCATGGGGATCTCGAACTGGAAGACCGAGCCCGTTCCCGGCTTGCTCTGTACAGTGATCCGGCCCCCCATCAGTTCGACCAGACGCTGGGAGATGTTCAGACCCAGCCCGGAACCGCCGTATTTGCGGGTATTGCCTGCCTCCAGCTGGGTGAAGGGCTGGAACAGCTGGGCCTGTTTCTCCTCGGCGATGCCGATGCCGGTGTCACGCACGCTGAAACGCACCTGCATGGGGTGCTGGTTGACCAGGGTGATGGCTACCTCCACCTCGCCCCGCTCGGTAAACTTGATGGCGTTGTTGACCAGATTGACCAGCACCTGGCCGAGGCGCAGCGGATCGCCGCGCAGAAAATCCGGCACGGCCGGCGACTTGTTGATGATGACCTCGACCTGCTTGCGCTCGGCCAGGTCGGCAAACATGCCAGCCAGCGAGTCGATCTGCTCGCTCAGATCGAAGTCGATCTCCTCCAGGGTCAGCTTGCCGGACTCCACCTTGGTCAGATCCAGAATGTCGTTGATGAGCAGCAGCAGGGTATCCGACGAGGATTTGATCTTGCTGAGATAATCCCGCTGCTGCTGATCCAGCTCGGTCTGCAGTGCCAGCGAGCTGAACCCGATGATGGCGTTCATGGGGGTACGGATCTCGTGGCTCATATTGGCCAGAAAATCGCTCTTGGCCTGGGCCAGCAAGCCGGTCTGGCGCGACAACTCGCTCAGCTTCTGGTTGCGCCGCCACAGGGTCACCGCCACCAGCCCGAAACAGAGCATGGCCCCCCCCAATACCATCAGATAGAAGCGGCTCTTGAGGGAGGAGGCCTGCTCCATCTTGCTCTGCTTCCAGAGTGACAGCCCCTCCAGCTCGTGCATGTCGATCACCTGGTTGCGCAGCACGTGGTACTCCACCACCTGATGGCTGACATCCTCGCTCAGCTGGGTTAGCCCCGCCACTTCGGGATTGTCGGGATAGGCCGTCTTGAGGCGGCGCTGCAGGGCCTGCAGCCGCAGCTGCTCGCCCTTGTCCCAGCTGCGCTTGAGGTAGTGACTGAGCTGGGCCAGCTCGGTCAGGTCGATGGCAAGCTGAGAATCTGCCGGCAAGGTGGCCAGCAAGCCGTTCAGCTGCTTTTGAAACGGCTGCTCTATGTACTCGATCGCCATCTCCATGGAATAAAGCTTGGCCAAGTCGAGCAAATAGCTATCGATGTCGTGCAACAGGGATTGGGAGTGGGGATTGTCGGCAGAATCGGGATCGTTGCGCACCTGACGCACGAAGCTGTCGAGGTTGCTCGACAACTGGTTGAGACGTTGCTGTACGTTGCCGTCGTTGGCCTTCTCGCGGCCAAGCAGATAGACGGTGTCGGTATTGACCCGGTTGAGGATCAACTCTGCGGCAACGCTGAGCTCGGAGGCCTTCTGCTGCTGGCTGAGCAGCTGCCAGCAATAGCCGGAAAACCCCAGCAGCGATACGATGATCAGGCTAAGCACAACACGATTGACCCGTGTCACATTATTCATCCCGTCTCGATTCTCATGTCATGGCCACGCATCCACCGACATCATGTCGACACAGGATAACTGGCTGTGAAAGATAACTGACTACTATGTTACCGTTACTCTGCCCTGTCAGTGCAATAAGATGTTGCAGGGCTTATGCATACAGGAATCAATTATGTCATTTATCACTACCTATTGTAGCCATTGCTTCACCAGGAACCGCCTGCCTGAAGATAAAGTGGATTCAAACGCGAAACGTGGCCGCTGCAAGAGCGGGCTGTTCGCCACCACCCCGGTCAACGGCCAGGAGCAGCAGTTCGATACCCTGATCCAGTCAGACATCCCGGTCGTGGTCGACTTCTGGGCCAGCTGGTGCGGGCCATGCCTTCAATTTTCACCTGTTTTTCAACAAGTTGCCAGTGAACTTGAACCAAGACTCCGCTTCGTCAAGGTCGATACCGAGCAACAAGCCACCATTGCGGCCCGTTACGCCATTCGCAGCATTCCCACCCTGATGGTCTTCAAGCAGGGCAAGATGGTGGCACAGCGCAGTGGCTCCCTTCCTCCCAGCATGTTCAAGGAGTGGTTGCACAGCTTCATCTAGGCCACAAATGATACCGATATGTTTAATTTGTGTTTATTTAATGTTTTCATTTACCTTGACTCTGTGAGTCCCGGCATGCTTTGACCAGTTCCCCCTGTTTCAAACGGGGGGATGAATGTAATCTCGGCAACACAACAACAACCATAAATTAACCGAGAGAACAATATGCACACATCTGCAGTACCCTCCACTACCCCATCACGCTGGCTGGACATCAAATCCGGGATCGTCATCCTGGACGTGTTGCTGCTCTGTGCCATGCTGGCCTGGCTCCCCTTTGACCCCAACGTCAACAAGGGGCTGGGGATCCTGGTCTTCATCGCCATCCTGTGGCTGACTGAAGCAGTCAACATCACCATCACGGCCCTCTCCATCCCGGTACTTGCCACCCTGCTCGGGGTCTTTGACATGAGCACGTCGCTGACGGACTTCGCCAACCCGGTGCTGTTTCTGTTCTTCGGCGGCTTTGCACTGGCTGCCGCACTCTCCAAACAGGGGCTGGATACCCAGATCGCCGCCAAGGTGATGCAGCTTGCCAGAGGCCACCTCGGCTGGGCCGCCATCGTGCTCTTCACCATCACGGCTGCCCTCTCCATGTGGATCAGCAACACCGCCACCGCCGCCATGATGATGCCGCTGGCCCTCGGCATGCTGAAAGGTCTCGACGCCCACAAGGAGCGCCGTACCCTGGTCTTCGTCCTGCTTGGGGTTGCCTACAGCGCCAGCATCGGCGGCATCGGCACCCTGGTCGGCAGCCCGCCCAACGCCATCGCCGCCGCCCAGATGGGGCTGGGTTTCACCGACTGGATGAAGTTCGGCATCCCGGTGGTACTCATCTTCATGCCAGTGGGCATCGGCCTGCTTTATATGGTGACTCGTCCCAATCTCTCCCATCAGGTCAGCACCGAGCAGGTCACCATCCAGTGGACCGGTCAACGCAAGATCACCCTGCTCATCTTCCTGACCACAGTACTGCTGTGGATCGGCTCCCAGCCCATTGCCAAGGCACTGGGAGGCATTCCCCAGTTCGATACCCTGATCGCCATGGGCGCCATCGTGGCCATTGCCATCAGCCGGGTGGCCAGCTGGGATGACATCAACCAGAACACCGACTGGGGCGTGCTGATGCTGTTTGGTGGCGGCCTTACCTTAAGCGCCATCCTCAAACAGACCGGGGCCAACGCCTTCCTGGCGGAGCACCTCTCCAACGGTCTGGCCACCATGCCGATCTTCATCATCCTGCTCTGTCTGGCCGCGTTCGTGGTGTTCCTGACCGAGCTAGTCTCCAACACCGCCACCGCCGCCCTGCTGGTGCCGCTGTTTGCCGGGGTTGCCCAGGCGCTGGGTGTATCGCCCATCGTCGTCTCTGTGCTGATCGCCGTCGGCGCCTCCTGCGCCTTCATGCTGCCGGTGGCCACCCCGCCCAACGCCATCGTGTTCGCCAGCGGCCATATCAAACAGCGTGAGATGATGCGGGCCGGCCTGGTGCTGAACCTGGTCTTCACCGTCATTCTGACCCTGCTCGCCTACTTCATGGGTGACATACTGCACTGATATGCCTAGTACCAAGGCCCCTGACGGGGCCTTTTTATTGCCTCTTCTGTATGCAGTCTCGGCCAGACAGCCCCCCCTTCTCACCCGTTCACCACCTGTGAACAGCCACAGCTTGCACCTAAAAGAGTCGTACTATGGCGGCTCTGGTTTGACGTCTCCCTCTTGTGCTCTCTTTTCCGCAATCCCCCATCACCAACACCGCCCACCCAAAATAAAAAACCCCCGCATGGCGGGGGTTTGCTGGTTTACCGTCTCATCAGCCGATGCTGCAGGGTTTCAGTTGCCAGATGCGATCCACATAGTCCTGGATGGAACGATCGGAGTTGAACTTGCCCATGGTGGCCGAGTTGATGATGGCCTTCTTCGCCCACAGGGCCGGATCCCGATACCAGGTATCGATCAGCTTGTGGGCTTCCGAGTAGGAGGCGAAATCGGCCAGGGTCAGGTAGGGATCCCCCCCTTCCAGCAAGGAGCGCTTGATGGAGGAGAGCTCACCCGGACGACCCGGCGTGAAGTAGTCGGTATCAAACCAGTCCAGCACGGCCTTGAGCTCGGAGTTGGCATAGTAGAAGTCGTACGGGTTGTAGCCGCGGCCCTTCAATGCCTTCACCTCGTCCACGTTCAGACCAAAGATGGCGCAGTTCTCGGCTCCCGCCTCTTCGGCGATCTCGATGTTGGCGCCGTCCAGCGTGCCGATGGTGATGGCACCGTTGAGCGCCATCTTCATGTTGCCGGTACCGGAGGCTTCATAGCCGGCGGTGGAGATCTGCTCGGAGACATCAGCCGCCGGGATCAGTTTCTCGGCCAGGCTCACGCGGTAGTTCGGCATGAACACCACTTTCAGCTTGCCCTGGATGCGCGCATCGTTGTTAACCCGCTCCGCCAGCTTGTTGATGGCGTAGATGATGTCTTTGGCCAGCTTGTAACCGGGCGCCGCCTTGGAGCCGAAGATGAACACCCGCGGGTGCATGTCATAGTCGGGGTTGGCCAGCAGGCGACGGTAGAGCGCCATGATATGGATGAGGTTCAGCTGTTGACGCTTGTACTCGTGCAGACGCTTGATCTGGACGTCAAAGATCGCCTCCGAGCTCACCTCGATGCCGGTTTCGGCCTTGATCACCTTGACCAGCTTCTCCTTGTTGTGGCGCTTGATGGTCATGAACTGCTGCTGGAATGCCTTGTCGTCGGCAAATTTGACCACGCTGCGCAGCTTGTCGAGCTGCAGCGGCCACTCTTTGCCCACCACCTCGTTGTAAAGCTCGGCCAGTTCCGGGTTGCAAGCCAGCAGCCAGCGACGCGGGGTCACCCCGTTGGTGACGTTGCACATCTTCTGGGGCCACAGCTCGGCATACTCGGGGAACAAGTCTTCCTTCACCAGCTTGGAGTGGATCTCGGCCACACCGTTGACCTTGGAGGAGCCGATGACGCACAGGTTGCCCATGCGCACCTTGCGCACATCACCCTCTTCGATGATCGAGAGCTTGGCCTTGATGGCATCGTTACCCGGCCACTTGGGCTCAACCAGCTCGCTCAGGAAGCGGGCGTTGATCTCGTAAATCACCTCAAGATGACGGGGCAGCACCTTCTCGAACAAACTGACCGACCACTTCTCCAGCGCTTCCGGCAGCAGGGTGTGGTTGGTGTAGGAGAAGACCTGATAGCTGATGGCCCAGGCCGCGTCCCAGGTCAGCCCCTCTTCGTCCACCAGCACCCGCATCAGTTCCGGGATGGCCACGGTCGGGTGGGTATCGTTGAGCTGGATGGCAATCTGGGCGGCAAAGTTGCTGAAGTCGGCACCATGCACCCGCTTGTAGCGACGCATGATGTCCTTGATGGAGCAGGCACAGAAGAAGTACTGCTGGATCAGGCGCAGCTCTTTGCCCGCATCGGTCTCATCGTTCGGATAGAGCACCTTGGAGATGGTCTCGGCCTGGGCTTTCTCCGCCTGGGAATCGATATAGCCACCGGCGTTGAACACGTCCCAGTCAAAGAACTCGGAGGCGCGGGATTCCCACAGGCGCAGGATGTTGACGGTATGACCGCCAAAACCGACCACCGGGATATCCCAAGGCACTCCTTTGATCTTGCGGCCGGCGTGCCACACCTTCTTGAGGCCACCGTTGTCGCCAAAGACGGTCTCCACATAGCCGTAGAGCGGGATCTCCTGCACGGATTCCGGGCGGCAGATCTCCCAGGGGTTGCCATATTCACGCCAGGAGTCGGGACGCTCAATCTGGCGACCATCCTGAATTTCCTGACGGAACAGGCCGTGCTCGTAGTGGATACCATAACCGACCGCCGGGTAGTTCAGGGTCGCCAGGGAATCGATGAAGCAGGCGGCCAGACGGCCCAGACCGCCGTTGCCGAGCGCCATGTCGGGCTCTTGTTCACACAGATCGGTCAGTTCCAGACCGAGTTCACCCAGCGCCTCTTCGCAAACTTTGTATAGAGAGAGGTTGTGCAGGTTGTTGGAGGTCAAACGCCCCATCAGGAATTCAGCAGAGAGATAGTGAATCGCACGAGTATCTTTCTTGAAGTGAGTCTGCTGAGTACGGGTCAGGCGCTCGTACACCTGTTCGTTGACGGCGGCTGCGGTCGCTTTCCACCACGCTTCTGGCGAGGCTTTCTGTTCGCTTGTACCCAAGGTAGAACGCAGGTGACGCACGATACTCGCCTTGAGCTGATCTTTATCCAGTTGGAGATCCTGGTCTGTCTTCTTCTTGGTAGCCATAAACCATTTCCTTCGTTACAGAATAATAAATTGTTATCCCATCAGGGACCGGCGCTGTTGTTATCTCAGAATATGTTCCGGCGTGGGCATACTAGCTAAAGCCGCTGGTTTAAAAGTTAACGCAAGTCACACTTTAACGCATAAAAATGACAGTTCAAGCTTGAAAACCCTTTCCTGAAACCTGCCATTATGAATCTTTAATTTCATTAAAAATCATACAGTTAATCTCTTAATGAAAATATAAATACGTGAATAGGTTTTCAATGATTGCCAAGCGCTGAAAATCCTTGAAAATAACTGAAAATTCAGCGCACATTGAAAACGATTTCAATGTGCGCTGTTCATCAAAAGCAAAGACCAAGGCTGTTCGGTTGATTTCTGCGGGTCAGCCATGGGCCTTGAACTGGTTGCTCATGGGGTCATAGTGATAGCCTATCTGCAATAAGCGGGTAGCCAGCTGATCTTCCGTCATGTCGTAGTAGGCCAGCAACTCTTCCAGCCCGTCACACTCCAGCCGCAGCTTCTCGTTGATGATCCCGAGCAGGATATTGGCATCCAGTCGTTGCAAGGTACTGACGTCCATCTCATCTCTCCTCTGTGCAAGACATACTGTATAACCATGGGCGTCCCCTTCTGCTTTGTCCATAGGCGAAAAAACACCCACCACCAACATCAAATAAATAATCTTTATAATCAATACCATAGATCAAATCACTACCAATTCGATCACATTTTTGACCACAAATGGCTTGTCACTGGCATCAACAGCAACTACTGTATGCACATACAGCATGGTTATTCATACAGGACAAACATATGAGCCAGCCCATGAGTCAGCCCCCGGTCACCACCTCAGCCGGTATGAGCAATCCCTGGCCCACCCGGCATCAAGGCAACAGGGACGATGAGCGTTACAGCGCAACGATTGCCCATGAAGCCCCGCTGCTTGATGAGCTGGTGAGACTGAGCCATGGCGATACCGGCTGGATCCTGTTGATTGCACCACCCGGTCTGCCAGTAGCCAAGCAGTTGCAGGCACAGGGGATCAATCCCGCCAGAGTATTGGTGGTGCATAGCCCCAAGATCAAAAACTGGCAGCGTACGCTGGAACAGAGTCTGGGCAACGGCCGCTGCGCCGCCGTGCTGACCTGGCTGCCGGAGCAGGTCATGCTGGATCGCGCCAAGTTGAGCAAGTTGGGACAACGCTGCGGGGTACTGACCCGTTTCTTCGAGCCGGCCACATCCTCTCCTGTCCACAGTGGTTCACTGGTCTATGGCGGGCAGGATGTCTATCTCAACCACTGACAGGTGCCAAGAGTGCGAGGAGACACCTTGTCGGATTGGCTGGTGAGTTGAACGGGCTTTTCGGTAAGCGCTGAACAGCCCAGCAATCACTCAGTGACAAGAGCCCTGCAGCCATCAGACAACAGCGGCAAGTGCCTGCCAACAGAGGGAAGTGGAGGCCGGCATTGAAAGCAAGGCGCAGAGCCCGCGCACTGAGCACAGTTGGTAGTTGGTAGTTGGTAGTTGGTAGTTGGTAGTTGGTAGTTGGTAGTTGGTAGTTGGTAGTTGGTAGTTGGTAGTTGGCATGACTCAGTCGACTGCACGCAGGCCAAAAGAGAAGGCGACCCTGGGTCGCCTTCGTTCTGTCTGCTATGGCTGCAGTGGTATAACGGTGGTATCGATAACAGTCACGCGCCGTGTCCGCTCACGCTGTGCCTCGAGACAAGTCTCAAGAGCACGCGTGAACAGCCATCAAACAACTTTCGCTCACGCCAGCTTGCCGTCGAGCTCGGCAATCTTGGCAGACCAGTAAGCCGGGCCTGTCTCATGGATATTGTTGCCCTGAGAGTCGACCGCCACGGTTACCGGCATGTCTTCCACCTCGAACTCATAGATGGCTTCCATACCCAGGTCGGCAAAGGCCACTACCCGCGCCTTCTTGATCGCCTTGGCCACCAGATAGGCGGCCCCGCCGACGGCCATCAGATAGACAGCCTGGTGCTGCTTGATACTCTCGACGGTCTTGGGGCCTCGCTCGGATTTGCCGATCATGCCGATGAGGCCGGTTTCTCCCAGCATCATGTCGGTGAACTTGTCCATCCGGGTGGAAGTGGTCGGGCCGGCCGGGCCGACCACTTCGTCACGCACGGCATCGACCGGGCCGACGTAATAGATGAAACGGTCGGTGAAGTCGACCCCTTCCGGCATCCCCTCGCCTTTTTTCAGCATGTCGGCAATACGTTTGTGAGCGGCATCGCGACCGGTCAGGATCTTGCCGGAGAGCAGCACGGTATCCCCGCTCTTCCAGCTGGCAAGCTCTGCCTTGGTGATGCCGTCGACATTGACACGGCGCACGTTGCCGCCGGCCGAGCGGGTGATCTCCGGCCAATCTTCCAGCTTCGGCGGGGTCAGCTCGGCCGGGCCGGAGCCATCCAGTTCGAAGTGCACGTGACGGGTCGCTGCGCAGTTGGGGATCATCACCACCGGCTTGGAGGCAGCGTGGGTCGGCGCAGATTTTACCTTCACATCCAGCACGGTAGTGAGACCGCCGAGCCCCTGGGCACCGATCCCCAGCTTGTTGACCTTGTCATAGAGTTCAACCCGCAGCTTCTCTTCGGTGGTCTCCGGACCACGGGCGATCAGCTCCTGGATGTCGATATGCTCCATCAGGGCCTCTTTGGCCAGTACAGCTGCCTTCTCGGCGGTACCGCCGATGCCGATCCCCAGCATGCCCGGTGGACACCAGCCGGCCCCCATGGTCGGCACGGTTTTGAGTACCCACTCCACCACGTCGTCGGAGGGGTTGAGCATCACCATCTTGGACTTGTTCTCGGAGCCGCCGCCCTTGGCCGCAATGCTCACTTCCACCTTGTCACCCGGGATCATGTCGATGTGCACCACGGCCGGGGCGTTGTCCTTGGTGTTCTTGCGGCTGCCGGCAGGGTCGGCCAGCACGGAGGCGCGCAGCGGGTTGTCCGGATTGGTGTAGGCACGGCGGGTGCCCTCATCCACCATCTCCTGCACCGTCATGTCGCTGTCCCACTGTACCTGCATGCCAATCTTGACGAAGCAGGTGACGATGCCGGTATCCTGACACAGGGGGCGATGCCCTTCAGCGGACATGCGGGAGTTGATCAGGATCTGGGCCAGGGCGTCCTTGGCGGCCGGGTTGATCTCGCGGTCATAGGCAGCCTTGGCGGCCTGCACGAAATCGAGGGGGTGGTAGTAGGAGATGTACTGCAGGGCGTCGGCGATGGAATCGATAAAATCCTGTTTTTTAATGATGCTCATATCATCCTCACTGGTCCTTGTCTCCGGCGCGATGCAGAGCAAGGGCTTCCATATGAGCCGTGCTTCGGTGGGGTGGTGCCAGGCGGCTTGCCTGTCGGCCCGATAAGACAACGGCGTGTTTTTTCTAAAAATTCCGGCTGCTATGATACGCTTGCCACCCCCGTACCGGCTAGGGAGCAGGCTGTAAACTGTTGCCTGTGTAACAAAAAATGAAACCAACGTTGCATATCCACCATTTTGATCACCAGACGGCGCTCCATGCCCTGTTCGCACGCCTTCATCATCTGCCCTGGGCCATGTTGCTGGAATCCGCCGGCCCGCTGGGAGCGGACAACGGCTTTGACATCATCACCGCCGATCCGCTGGCCACTTTGCAGACCGAGGGAGCGCTGACCCGCATCGCGCAGGGAGATCAGCACGAATCCAGTGAAGATGATCCGTTGATGCTGCTGGCCCAACGCCAGCACGCCCTGCTGGGAGAGGTCATCAGTCAAGCGACGCACCTGCCCTTCATCGGCGGTGCACTCGGCCTGTTTGGCTATGATCTGGGCCGCCGTTTCGAGCGTCTGCCAAGCCTGGCTGCCCGTGACGTGACCATCCCGGAAATGGCGGTCGGCATCTATGACTGGGCCCTGCTGCGGGACGTGGCAACGGGCCAGTGGCAGCTGGTGCACTGGGGCGATGAGGCCGGCCTTGTCCGCCGCCTGCAGTGGCTTGAGGCGCAGCAGGCAACCGCCACTGAGCCCTTTGCCTTGCAGGGAAAATGGCAGAGCAACATGAGCCGCGCGCAATACGGTGACAAGTTTGCCAAGGTCCAGGCCTATCTGGCCGCCGGGGACTGCTATCAGATCAACCTGACCCAGCGCTTCAGCGCGCCCTATCGGGGCGACGAGTGGCAGGCCTATCAGGCGCTGTCACAGGCCAACCGTGCCCCCTTCTCGGCCTTCCTGCGCTTGCCGCAGGGCGCGATATTGAGCCTCTCCCCCGAGCGCTTCCTGTTGCTCGACCAGCGCCATATCGAGACCAAGCCCATCAAGGGCACCCGCCCGCGGCTGGCCGACCCGGAGCAAGATCAAGCCAGCGCCCTGGAGCTGGCTGGCGCCGACAAGGACAGATCGGAAAATCTGATGATCGTGGATCTGCTGCGCAACGACATCGGCCGGGTGAGTCGGCCCGGCTCGGTCAGCGTGCCCAGCCTGTTTGCGGTAGAGTCCTTTCCGGCGGTGCATCACCTGGTGTCCACCATCCACGGCGAGCTGGACGCGCAGTGGCAGGCGGTGGACCTGCTGCGCGCCTGTTTCCCTGGCGGCTCCATCACCGGCGCCCCCAAGATCCGGGCCATGGAGATCATCGAAGAGCTGGAGCCCCAACGGCGCAACGCCTACTGCGGCAGCATCGGCTATCTGAGCCAGCATGGCCGCATGGATACCAGCATCTGCATCCGCACCCTGATCGCCGCACAGGGCCAGCTCCACTGCTGGGCCGGTGGCGGCGTCATTGCCGACTCCGACGTGGACGACGAATATCAGGAGACCTATGACAAGGTGGCCCGCATTCTGCCGCTGCTGGACACACTGCGTTGAAAGCCTGACAAAATGGATTACAGCAACTGGAGCGAAGAAGAATCGAGATGGAACGTGCCGAACTGCTGACCCGCTTTTTATTGCAACGCCCCGCCCCCGCCCACCGGCTGACGGTGGACGGGCTCAAGCCCGCCGCCGTGCTGCTACCGCTGGTCGAGCGGGCCGACGGCCTGCAACTGCTGCTGACCCGGCGCAGCCCGCACCTGCGCCACCACGCAGGGCAGATAAGCTTCCCCGGCGGCAGACAGGATCCGGACGACCGGGACCTGATCCACACGGCGCTGCGGGAAACCCAGGAAGAGCTCGGCATAGTCCCTGCCCAGATAGAGGTGCTGGGTACCCTCACGCCCCTCAACACCGTCTCCCAATACGACGTGCTGCCGGTGCTGGGGCTGGTCACGGCCGACTATCAGCTCACCCTGAGCCGGGACGAGGTCGACCAGGCTTTCGAAGTGCCGCTCAACCACCTGCTGGATCCACGCCACCATATCGCGCTCACCATTCCCAGAGCCGATCACCTGCACACCATCTACTGGATCCCCTGGCAGCACCACTTCATCTGGGGCGCCACCGCCAGCATGATCCGCCAACTCTATCGGCAACTTGCCATATAACATTTTGCCTACAAAAGGTTGTGCAACATTCGCGCATTAACATTAAACTAACGCAGGTTTTTATAAAAAATAATTGATTAATTCTTCTTTCGATCACATTTCCACAAAAGAATGCGGGTTTGAGCCCCATAAAGGTGAATTTGATCAACATTTTTGATTAAAAAAACCGTATCCTTGCGCCGATTCAATAAAAACCACAATTCGGGGTGAGACACATGTCTAATACTGTCACCGGCGCACAGGACGTTGCGACCTCACAGGAGCAAGGAACCCGCTCCATCCAATCGCGTGGTTGGACCAAACAAGACACCAGCTGGGTGATCAGCCTGTTCGGCACCGCCGTCGGCGCCGGCATTCTGTTTTTGCCCATCAACGCCGGCATGGGTGGCTTCTGGCCACTGGTGGTGATGGCGCTGCTGGTCGGCCCCATGACCTACCTGGCCCACCGCGGCCTCGCCCGCTTCGTACTCTCCTCCAGCAGACCCGATGCCGACATCACGGAAGTGGTGGAAGAGCACTTCGGCGTGGGTGCCGGCAAGTTGATCACCCTGCTCTACTTCTTCGCCATCTACCCCATCGTGCTGATCTACGGGGTGGGCATCACCAACACGGTTGAGAGCTTCATGGTCAACCAGTTGCAGATGACGGCGCCCCCGCGCTGGATCCTCTCCATCGTGCTGATCATGGGCATGATGTCGGTGATGCTGGCCGGTGAAAAACTGATGCTGAAGGTGACCGAGTTCCTGGTCTACCCGCTCATCGCCATCCTGGTGGGGATCTCCTTCTATCTCATCCCGGACTGGACCGGCGCGGCCCTCTCCCAGATGCCGTCCGGCAAAGACTTTGCCATTACTCTGTGGCTGACCATTCCGGTGCTGGTGTTCTCTTTCAACCACAGCCCGGCCATCTCCAGCTTCTCGCTGGCCCAGCGCCGCGATCACGGCGAGCACGCGGTCGAGAAGTCTGACGCCATCCTCAAGCGCACCGCCACCATCCTGCTCGGTTTCGTGATGTTCTTCGTCTTCTCCTGCGTGATGAGCCTGACCCCGGCGCAGCTGGCAGAAGCCAAGTCTCAGAACATCGCCGTGCTCTCCTACCTGGCCAACCAGCACGCCAGCCCCATAATCTCCTACTTCGGCCCGCTGGTAGCATTCGTGGCCATCGTCTCCTCCTTCTTCGGCCACTACCTGGGTGCCCGTGAAGGCCTGAAGGGGATGATCGTCCAGAACCTGCGCAAGTCCGGCAAGGAGCCGAACCACAAGAAGGTCGAGATGTTCATCATCGCCTTCTTCATCCTGACCCTGTGGGGCACCGCGGTGATCAACCCCTCCATCCTCGGCATGATCGAGTCAATGGGCGGCCCCATCATCGCCACCATCTTGTTCATCATGCCGATGTACGCCATCAAGCGCGTACCGGCCATGGCGAAGTATCAGGGCCATATCAGCAACGTCTTCGTGGCTGTGATGGGGATGACGGCCATCTCCGCCATCCTCTACCAACTGCTCGGCTGACACTCGGCCATGCCAGCAACAATGCCAGCCGGGTAACCGGCTGGCATTTTTTATGGTGCCAACAGCAGCGGATGATGGCTCTCCAGCAGGCGAGCATGCACAGGCATGTTGGCCGACGCGCCACTCGCAAACACCGGCCCAGCTCCCCATCCCTCCTATTCCCCTCTTATCTCGTCATCCCCCTCGAACGGCAACCGGCAATTGGCCAGCCCGTTACGCGGGCAGCTTATACAAGCCGGTGCCACACCGCCTGCCTGGCAAGGCGTTCATCCGGGCTCTTGATGCGCCCACTGCATCAACTTCATCCTCCCCCCTAATCTCCTGCAGATGCAGACCGGACCAGCCCCCAGACCACCAGACAATAAAAAACGCCCTCGAATGAGGGCGTTTTCAGTGCGGTGAAGGCGGTGCTATCAGGCTTCGCTGTTGGGCATCGGCGCGGCATCCAGCAGGGTTTCATCTTCGGCCATGCAGGCCGCGGCGGTAAACAGCACGTCGGTGGAGCTGTTGAGAGCCGTCTCTGCAGAATCCTGCAGTACCCCGATGATGAAGCCCACGGCGACCACCTGCATGGCGATGTCGTTGCTGATGCCAAACAGGCTGCACGCCAGCGGGATCAGCAGCAGGGAGCCGCCGGCCACGCCGGACGCGCCACAGGCACTGATGGTGGCGACCACGGAGAGCAGAATGGCGGTCGCCAGATCCACTTCCATCCCCAGGGTGTGTACCGCCGCCATGGAGAGCACGGTAATGGTGATGGCGGCACCGGCCATGTTGATGGTGGCACCCAGCGGGATGGAGACCGCATAGGTGTCTTCCGGCAGGCGCAGTTTCTCGGCCAGCGCCATATTGACCGGGATGTTGGCGGCGGAGCTGCGAGTAAAGAAGGCGGTCACGCCGCTCTCTTTCAGGCAGGTCAGCACAAGCGGATAGGGGTTGCGTTTGATCTTCCAGAACACGATCAACGGGTTGACCACGAAGGCGATGAACAGCATGCAGCCGATCAGCACCACCAGCAGTTGGGCATAGCCGAACAGGGCGTCAAAACCGGTTTCCGCCAGGGTGGAGGCAACCAGGCCCAGAATACCCAGCGGCGCGCAGCGGATCACCGCTTTCACGATGGTGGAGACACCGTGGGACAGGTCGGTGATCACTGCCTTGGTCCCCTCGCTGGCGTGGCGCATGGCGATGCCAAGGCCGATGGCCCAGGCCAGAATGCCGATGTAGTTGGCATCCAGCAGCGCCTTGACCGGGTTGGTCACCACGTTGAACAGCAGGGTCTGCAGTACCTCGGTGATGCCGCCCGGCGGGGTGATCTCGGCACTGTTGGCCACCAGATGCAGGTTGGAGGGGAACAGGAAGCTGGCCACGACGGCGACCGCAGCAGCCAGGAAGGTACCCAGCAGATAGAGCAGCAGGATCGGTTTCATGTTGGTCTTCTGGCCCTGCTTGTGGCCGATGATCGCAGCCATGACCAGTACAAAGACCAGCAGCGGGGCGACCGCCTTCAGGGCGCCAACGAACAGGCTGCCGAGCAGACCCGCTGTTTTGGCCCATTCCGGCATGAACATGGCAAGGAGGATACCGAAGACCAGACCGACCAGGATCTGGCTAACCAGGCTGGTACTGTTGACCAGTCTTACGAGGGGGTGTTGTTGTGTCATCAAATAGTCCCTGAGCACCGAAGTGCGTGAATCATTAGTCCTGTTGGCAACCGCTACGCCAGGCGACACCCATGTCACGGCTGACGTCATCTGCCCCGGCAAGCCTTCTGTTGAGCCTGTCCGGTAACACACGGGGTTGCGGACAAGGAATATCCCATCTGCAACCGCTTTTTTCCATATAATCACTGAAAAATATCCGGTTTACCTCACAAAAAAACCACAACAATGTGATAACACAATATCAACAGCATTCAAATGGATGCCGTTTTCCCTCGCGTGGCCATCCAGACACTCCCCGGCGGTGGTATCATGACGGTTTTTGCGCTGGAGCCCTGCCATGATCTCATCCCTGTTGACCCGTCACTTCGGCTTCGATCGGTTAAGACCGGGACAGGAGGCGGTGATCAGCCGATTACTGGCCGGCCAGAGTGCCGCCGCCATCTTCCCCACCGGCTCCGGCAAGTCCCTCTGTTATCAGTTGCCGGCGCTTGCCCTGCCCCATCTGACCCTGGTGATCTCGCCGCTGATCGCGCTGATGCACGATCAGCTCGCCTTCCTTCGCAGCAAAGGGATCGCCGCCGCCACCCTCGACTCGAGCCTGACCCCGGAAGAGAGCCGCCGGGTGATGCAGCAGGCCAGCGATGGCCAGCTCAAGATCCTGATGATCTCGGTAGAGCGGCTCAAGAACGAACGCTTTCGCCGTTTCATCCAACAGGTGCCGCTGTCGATGCTGGTGGTGGACGAGGCCCACTGCATTTCGGAGTGGGGCCACAACTTTCGCCCCGACTATCTCAAGCTGCCGGATTACCGCCGTGAATTGCAGATCCCGCAGGTGTTGCTGCTGACGGCCACCGCCACTCCGGCGGTCATGGCCGACATGCAGGCCAAATTCGAGATCGAGGATGAGGGGCTCATCGTCACCGGCTTTTATCGCGCCAACCTGGACTTGGCCGTGGTACCGCTGCCTGACGAGGCTCGCGATGGCTGGCTGCATGCCGAGCTGGCTCGTGACCCTGCCGCACCGACCATCATCTATGTCACCCTGCAGCACACCGCAGAGCAGTGCGCCGCCCGCTTGCAACAAGCCGGGATCAGGGCGCGCGCCTATCACGCCGGGCTCGATGCCACCCTGCGCAGCCAGATCCAGCACGACTTCATGGCCGGCAAGCTGGACTGCATCGTGGCGACCATCGCCTTCGGTATGGGGATCGACAAGGCCGATATTCGCCGGGTGATCCATTACGATCTGCCCAAATCCATCGAAAACTACAGTCAGGAGATAGGCCGCGCCGGTCGGGATGGTCTGCCTTCCCGCTGCGTGGTACTGGCCAATCGCAGCCAGTTGCCGGTGCTGGAAAACTTCGTCTATGGCGACACCCCGGACAGAGCGGCCATCGTCACCTTGCTCGAGATCCTGCAGCAAAGCGGCAGCGAATGGGAATTTGGCTTGCTGCGCCTCTCCAACGACACCAATATCCGCCAGCTGCCGCTCAAGACCCTGTTGGTCTACCTGGAGATGGCGGGCATCATAGCGCCGGCCTACAGCTATTTTGCCGAGTATCGCTTCAAGTTCGTGCTGGACAAGGCCGACATCCTGGCCCGGTTCAATCCGGCGCGACGCCAGTTTCTGGAGCAAGTGTTCGCCAATGCTCCGCAGGCGCGCAGCTGGTGCACCATGGACTTCGAGGCGCTCTGGCAGGGTTATCAGGGGGAGCGGTCGCGGGCCGCTGCCGCGCTGGATTACCTGCAGCAGCAAGGCTGGATTGAGCTGGAGAGCAAGCAGATGACCGAGGTTTATCGGGTGCTGCAACAAGATCTGGACATAGCACCGCTGGCCGATCAGCTGCACTCACTGTTTGAAAAGAAAGAGCAAAGCGAGCTGGCGCGTCTGCAAGCATTGCTGGGGTTCTTTACCTCTAGCAGTTGCCTGAGCCATGAGCTGGCCCGCTACTTTGCCGATCAGGCCGCGCCCACCCATTGCGGGCACTGCTCAGTCTGTCGGGGAGAGGTGGCACAGCTTCCCTCCTTACCCAGCCGGACACTCCCCAATGAACAGGGGCTCAGAGCCTGGTGCGATCCACTGGTGGCCCTGTGTCACAGTCGGGATCCCCGCATCCTGACGCGTTTCCTGTGCGGCATCACCACCCCGCTCACCACCCGGCTCAAGGCCAGAAGCCTGGCTGGATTCGGCCAGCTGGCGTCCCACCCCTTTGCCGATGTGCTGGCGGCCGTATCCAACATTTATGCCGCTCGCCAACAGGAATAAGCGGCCTAAACATCGGGTAGAGCCCAAAAAAATAAGACCCTCGCATCTGCGAGGGTCAAGCCAACGGAAACGTGCTTAAACAGAGCTTTGTATCAGCAACCAGCCACTCTCTTGCTAAAGCGCTGACTGCCTGACACAGGGCCAATCTAGAGCAGTCGCAATGTAGCGTCAATGTAAAAATTAGAGCTAAAACACCAAACAAAACACTTTCCGTGCACGTAAACGTAATGCCGGTTCGTCTCGTCTATGCCCTGCCCCTTGCCCCGTCTGTGCTGCAGCCAGTCTCCCAAATAAACACGATGTCATTTCCATTTTCTGACAAACATTTATTTTTTATGTCTTTGACATTTACCTCACTATCGTGGCAAAAATAATTTAACAGTCAGTAACATAGGTGTGTCACTGATTGCGCCTTCCCGCATTGGGTCGGGAAGTACCCTTGCAAATTTAAACCAATAGTTGGTGATGGATTACTGGGGGCTGTTGACTAGGCTTAATGAGGTAAACAGAACAAAAGTAGTGATCCACTCTTTTCAGGGTAAGCGACTATAACGAGGGCAAAGTTATGGGCATCTTCGAGCATTATCAACAGCGATATGAGAAAGCCAGGGAAGAGGAATACACCATCCAGGAATTTCTGGATATGTGTAAGCAGGACAAATCCTGCTACGCCTCCGCCGCCGAGCGTTTGCTGGTCGCCATCGGCGAACCGGAAATGATCGACACCTCGGTCAACCCCAGACTCAGTCGCCTTTTCTCCAACCGCGTCGTGGCACGCTATCCCGCCTTCAAAGATTTCTACGGCATGGAAGAGGCCATCGAACAGATTGTCTCCTATCTCAAGCACTCCGCTCAGGGCCTGGAAGAGAAGAAGCAGATCCTCTATCTGCTGGGGCCGGTTGGCGGTGGTAAATCCTCGCTGGCAGAGAAACTAAAATCCCTGATGCAAAAAGTGCCTGTCTATCGCATCAAGGGTTCACCGGTCAACGACCACCCCTTCTGCCTCTTTGATATTGAAGAAGATGGCGAAATTCTGGAGAAGGAGTACGGCATCCCGCGCCGTTATCTGCGTCCCATCATGTCCCCCTGGGTCGCCAAACGACTGCACGAGTTTGGTGGCGACATCACCAAATTCAAGGTGGAGAAGGTCAATCCCTCCATCCTCGACCAGATTGCCATCGCCAAGACCGAACCGGGCGATGACAACAACCAGGACATCTCCTCGCTGGTCGGCAAGGTGGATATCCGCATGCTGGAGCACTTTGCCCAGGATGATGCCGACGCTTACTCCTACTCGGGCGCGCTGTGCAAGGCGAACCAGGGGATCATGGAGTTCGTCGAGATGTTCAAGGCGCCCATCAAGGTGCTGCACCCGCTGCTGACCGCCACCCAGGAGGGCAACTACAACGGGACCGAGGGGCTCTCCGCCCTGCCCTTCGACGGCATCCTGCTGGCCCACTCCAACGAATCCGAGTGGCAGCAGTTCCGCAACAACAAGAACAACGAGGCCTTCCTCGACCGGGTCTACATCGTCAAGGTGCCTTACTGCCTGCGCGTGTCGGAAGAGGTGAAGATCTACGAGAAGCTGCTGGTCAACAGCGAGCTGACCGATGCCAAGTGCGCCCCCGGCACCCTTGAACTGCTGGGACAGTTCTCCGTGCTGTCACGCCTCAAGGAGCCGGAAAACTCGAGCCTCTACTCCAAGATGCGGGTCTATGATGGCGAGAGCCTCAAAGACACGGATCCCAAGGCGAAAAGCTATCAGGAGTATCGCGACTACGCCGGCGTGGACGAAGGGATGAATGGCCTGTCGACCCGCTTCGCGTTCAAGATCCTCTCCCGCGTCTTCAACTTCGACCACGCGGAAGTGGCGGCCAACCCGGTACACCTCTTCTATGTGCTGGAGCAGCAGATCGAACGCGAGCAGTTCCCGCAAGAGCTGCATGATCGCTACCTTGAGTTCATCAAGGGCTATCTGACTCCACGTTATGTTGAGTTCATCGGCAAAGAGATCCAGACCGCCTACCTCGAGTCCTACTCCGAGTACGGTCAGAACATCTTCGACCGCTACGTCACCTACGCCGATTTCTGGATCCAGGATCAGGAGTACCGTGACCCCGAGACCGGCCAGCTGTTTGACCGCGCGTCGCTCAACAGCGAACTGGAGAAGATTGAGAAACCTGCCGGGATCAGCAACCCGAAAGATTTCCGCAACGAAATCGTCAACTTCGTGCTGCGTGCCCGGGCCAACAATGCAGGCCGTAACCCCAACTGGACCAGTTACGAGAAGCTGCGCACCGTGATCGAGAAAAAGATGTTCTCCAACACGGAAGAGCTGCTGCCGGTTATCTCCTTCAACAGCAAAACCTCAGCCGAGGAGCAGAAGAAGCACGATAACTTTGTCGAACGGATGATGGAGAAAGGCTACACCCGCAAACAGGTGCGACTGCTCTCCGAATGGTATCTCAGGGTACGCAAGTCATCCTGACCCTGACTGTTCAAGGGGGAGTTATGGCGCATTTTATCGACCGCAGGCTCAACGGCAAAAACAAAAGCGCTGTCAATCGGCAGCGCTTCATCCGCCGCTACAAGAAGCAGATCAAACAAGCGGTCTCTGATGCTGTCTCCAAGCGCAGCATTCAGGACGTAGACACAGGCGAGAGCATCAGTATCCCGACCAAGGATATCGGCGAGCCCCATTTCCATCAGGGGCAAGGCGGCAAACGGGAGATGGTGCATCCCGGCAATGACCAGTTCGTCTCCGGCGACAAGATTGACCGCCCCAAGGGAGGAGGCGGCGGTCAAGGCTCTGGCGAAGGGCAGGCTTCCAACCAGGGAGAAGGAGCGGACGACTTCGTCTTCCAGATCTCCAAGGATGAGTATCTCGATCTGTTGTTTGAAGATCTCGAGCTGCCGCGGCTGCAGAAGACCCAGCTCAACCAGCTGATGGAAGTCAAAACCTACCGGGCGGGCTACACCTCCAACGGGGTGCCCGCCAACATCAACGTAGTGCGTTCGCTGCAAAACTCGCTGGCCCGTCGGATGGCGCTGCAGGCCGGCAAGAAGCGCCAGCTGCATGAGCTGGAAGACAGGCTGGCCCTGCTGGCGGCAGATCCCAACGAACATTTTGCCGAAATAGCCCAGCTCGAGAAGGAGATCAGGGAGCTGAAAAGACGGATCGACGCGGTGCCTTTCATCGACACCTTCGATCTCAAATTCAACAACTTCGTCAAGCGGCCCGTCCCCTCCAGCCAGGCGGTGATGTTCTGCCTGATGGACGTGTCAGGCTCCATGGATCAGGCCACCAAGGAGATGGCCAAGCGTTTCTACATCCTGCTCTATCTATTTCTTAGCCGGACCTACAAAAACGTCGAGGTGGTCTATATCCGCCACCATACCCAGGCCAAGGAGGTGGACGAACATGAGTTCTTCTACTCCCAGGAAACCGGCGGCACCATCGTCTCCAGCGCCCTCAAGATGATGAACGACATCATCAACGAGCGTTATCCTGCCCATCAGTGGAACATCTATGCGGCGCAAGCCTCGGATGGCGACAACTGGGCCGACGACTCGCCACAATGCCGGGAGATCCTGGCGCGGGACATCATGCCGCGAGTACGGTACTACTCCTATATCGAGATCACCACCCGTGCCCACCAGACGCTGTGGCACGAATATGAATCGGTCGCCAGCGAGTTCCCCCACTTCGCGATGGAACACATTCGCAAGGTAGAGGATATCTATCCGGTATTCCGGGAGCTGTTCAAGAAGCAAGCGGCGTGAGGGAGGTCATATGGTAGAAACCGCAAGAAAAGTCGCACCGCTGGACGATGGCCCGGACTGGAACTTCGACCTGCTGGACATTTACCATCAGGAGATAGCCCGGGTCGCCAAGTTCTATCGACTGGATACCTACCCCAACCAGATCGAGGTGATCACGGCAGAGCAGATGATGGATGCCTACTCCAGCGTCGGCATGCCCATCGGTTATCAGCACTGGTCATTCGGCAAGCGCTTCATTCACACCGAGCGCAACTACAAACGTGGCCAGATGGGGCTGGCCTACGAGATCGTCATCAACTCGGATCCCTGCATCGCCTATCTGATGGAGGAGAACACCATGCCGATGCAGGCATTGGTGATGGCCCACGCCTGCTACGGCCACAACTCCTTCTTCAAGAACAACTACCTGTTCAAGACCTGGACCGATGCCTCCTCCATCATCGACTATCTGCTGTTCGCCAAGAACTACATCACCGAGTGTGAAGAGAAACACGGCATCGATGCGGTGGAAAAGCTGCTCGACTCCTGCCATGCCTTGATGAACTTCGGGGTAGATCGCTACAAGCGGCCCCAGAAAATCTCGCTGGCCGAAGAGAAGCGGCGCCAGAAGGCACGGGAAGACTATCTGCAGACTCAGGTCAACGAGCTGTGGCGCACCCTGCCCAAGCAGCACAAGGCCTCCGGGGTGGAAGACAGACGCTACCCGGCTGAACCACAGGAGAACATTCTCTATTTCATCGAGAAGAATGCCCCTCTGCTGGAGCCCTGGCAGCGCGAGATAGTGCGCATCGTGCGCAAGATCAGCCAGTACTTCTATCCGCAAAAGCAGACCCAGGTGATGAACGAAGGGTGGGCCACCTTCTGGCACTACACCATCCTCAACCACCTGTATGACGAGGGCAAGATCAGCGATCGCTTCATGATTGAGGTGCTGCACAGCCACACCAACGTGGTCTACCAGCCCCCCTACAACAGTCGCTACTACTCGGGGATCAACCCCTACGCTCTCGGCTTTGCCATGTTTACCGACCTGCGCCGCATCTGCGAGAACCCCACCGAGGAGGACAGATACTGGTTCCCCGATTACGCCGGCAGCAACTGGGTCGATACCCTGCATTTCGCCATGCAGAACTTCAAGGATGAGAGCTTCATCAGCCAGTTCCTCAGCCCCAAGGTGATGCGTGACATGAAGCTGTTTGCCATTGATGACGACGATCTGAAGAACTATCTCAAGGTCTCCGCCATCCACAATGACGAGGGTTACCGCCAGGTGCGCAATACCTTGTCGGCCCAATACAACCTGAGCAACCTGGAGCCCAACATCCAGGTATTCAACGTGGCGGTGAAAGGCGATCGCTCGCTGACGCTGCGCTACGTGCCGCACAACCGGATCCCGCTGGGTGACTCCCGTCACGAGGTGCTCAAGCATCTGCACCAGTTGTGGGGGTTCGATGTGGTGCTGGAGCAGGACAATGGTGAACTGCCTGCCGATATCATCGGGCGTTGCCCAGAGAAAAAACCGGCTTGAGCAAGCAACCATCCACCATAAAAAAACGCGCCATTCGGCGCGTTTTTGTTGCATCAGAATACGATCAGTTGTCGCACAGATTGCTCGGCATGTCCTGACGCAGACGGGTCCACAACTTGCCTGACTCGATGCCGTACTGACGTACCGTCATGAACACGGCCTCGTGATTCTTGGTCTCGGCCAGGTTCAGCAAGGTCTTGTAGTAGGCATCGGCTGCTTCACGGGCCTGCTTGTCGGAGAAGTAGTAACGGCCAACCCGGCTATACAGCCCCTTGAAGCCGTTGAGGATCAGGGCATAGATCGGGTTGCCTGAAGCAAAGGAGAGCTGGTGGTGCAGGCGATAATCAAACTCGGCATAGGCTTCCGGGGAGTTCTCTACCGCGTCGGCACCGCGCAGGATCTCGGCGGCTTGCTCCGGATTGTTGCGGATCGCACCACGAATGAAGATGGTGCAGATGTTGGTGCGCGCCGACAGCAGCTGGGCCACCAGATCCGGCACCTTGTCCTGATCCAGTCTGGCCAGGGTCTCCAGAATGTTGAGGCCCGAGGTTTCCCAGAAGTTGTTCACCTTGGTCGGTTTGCCATGCTGAATGGTGAGCCAGCCATCACGGGCCAGACGCTGCAGCACTTCACGCAAGGTGGTTCGAGTCACGCCAATCAGCTCGGACAGCTCACGCTCGGCCGGCAAGATGGATCCTGGAGGAAAGCGATTGTTCCAGATGGACTCGATGATATATTCCTCGGCAAACCCTGCAGGGCTCTGCGCTTTTATGACCATGTAGTGACTCTGTTGTAGTACGTAAAAAGGCTCACGAATAATAGCAAAGCAGGGAGGGCTGGCAAGCAGAAGGTCGGTCCTCTGCTCACATAAGCAGGCCATTTTGTTAAAAATATGTATTGATTGCAGCGATGGGTGTCAGCCAACCCCATCGATTGGCGATAAAACGGCCAATCTCGTGGGCAAGGCCGACTATGTTATTTATAGTTAATGCTCTTTTTGATTAAAATCATGAGGAATCAATCTGATAAGGGACAACATCCGGATGTTCTGGTCGAGCCTGTCTTGACTGCATAGACGCAGATACCAACCACAACACAGAGACCCACTATTATGCCAATCAGCTTAGGGCAAGCCTTTGCCAGGAACTTTCTGGGCAATGCGCCCCAGTGGTACAAGGCCGCTATTCTTCTATTCCTGCTGATCAACCCGATCGCCTTTTACCTTGATCCCTTCATCGCCGGCTGGCTGCTGGTCGTCGAGTTCATCTTCACGCTGGCCATGGCGCTCAAGTGCTATCCGCTGCAACCCGGTGGCCTGCTGGCCATCGAGGCGGTGTTGATCGGCATGACCTCGGCCGAGCAGGTCAAACATGAGCTGGTGGCCAATATCGAGGTACTGCTGCTGCTGGTCTTCATGGTGGCCGGTATCTATTTCATGAAGCAGCTGCTGCTCTATGTGTTTACCAAGCTGCTGATCCGGATCCACTCCAAGACCCTGCTTTCCTTGGCATTTTGTCTGGTCTCCGCCTTCCTGTCAGCTTTCCTCGACGCCCTCACCGTGATCGCCGTGGTGATCAGCGTCGCCACCGGCTTCTACGCCATCTATCACAAGGTCTCCTCCGGCAAGGAGTTCGGCAACCCGCACGATCACACCGATGATGACGCCGTCAACGAACTCAATCGCCAACATCTGGACGATTTTCGCGCCTTCCTGCGCAGCCTGATGATGCATGCCGCCATCGGTACCGCCCTCGGCGGTGTCTGCACCCTGGTAGGAGAACCGCAGAACCTGATCATCGGCGAACAGGCGGGCTGGAACTTCGGCGAGTTTGCCATTCGCATGTCTCCGGTCACGGTACCGGTGTTCATCTGTGGTCTGCTCACCTGTGTTCTGGTCGAAAAGTGCCGCTGGTTCGGCTACGGCGCCAAGCTGCCGGACGCGGTACGCCGCATCATGGAAGATTACAACCGCTATGAAGAGGCCGGACGTACCGCCCAGGACAAGGCCAAGCTCATAGTGCAAGCAGCGATCGCCCTCTGGCTGATCCTGGGGCTGGCCATGCACCTGGCGGCGGTGGGCCTCATCGGCCTGTCGGTCATCGTGCTGGCCACCTCACTCACCGGCATCACCGAGGAGCACTCCCTCGGCAAGGCATTCCAGGAGGCGCTGCCCTTTACCGCCCTGCTGGCCGTCTTCTTCAGCGTGGTCGCAGTCATCATCGATCAGCAGCTGTTCAAGCCGGTGATCCAGTGGGTGCTGGCCGCCGAGCCGGATGCCCAGCTCGCGCTCTTCTATCTGGCCAACGGCCTGCTCTCCATGGTCAGTGACAATGTCTTCGTCGGTACCGTCTACATCAACGAGGTGAAGACGGCGCTGCTCAACAACGCCATCAGCCGCGAACAGTTCGAACTGCTGGCCGTGGCCATCAACACCGGCACCAACCTGCCGTCGGTGGCCACTCCCAATGGCCAGGCCGCCTTCCTGTTCATGCTGACCTCGGCGCTGGCACCGCTGCTGCGCCTCTCCTACGGGCGCATGGTGTGGATGGCGCTGCCCTATACCCTGGTGCTGGGACTGGTGGGTTTCTTCTCGGTAGAGATGCTGCTCGGGCCGCTCACCGACTGGTTCTATCAGGCTGGCTGGTTGGTACTCGACAACGTCACGCCGACGGCGCTGCCCGCCCTGCATTGATGCCATAAGGGCCCATGCGGGCCCTTTCCTTTTGGCCCCTGCTCTGCTCTAATTCAGCCACTGTTTTTTCTGTGAGATCAACCAGATGATAGAGTTTCTGCGCCGTATTGCCGCCCATCGCCTGGCCTGGAGTCTGCTTGCAGCCTCTGCCCTGTTCCTCGAGTTGAGCGCCCTCTTCTTCCAGCATGTGCTGGGCCTGCATCCCTGCGTCATGTGCGTCTATGAGCGGATCGCCACGCTGGGAGTCCTCACCGCAGGGCTGCTCGGCATGGTGGCACCGCAGAAATGGTACGTGCGCTGGAGCGCTCTGCTGTTGTGGGGCTCCAGTGCCTTCTGGGGCCTGAAACTGGCGCTCAAGCATGTGGATTATCAGGTCAATCCCTCCCCCTTCAACGTCTGCGAAGGCTTTGTCGACTTCCCGAGCTGGGCGCCGCTGGATCAGTGGATCCCCTGGATGTTCTACCCGGATGGCGATTGCAGTGAGGTCACCTGGCAGTTCCTGAGCTTCTCCATGCCTCAGTGGCTGGTGGCCATCTTCGCCGCCTACCTGCTGGTGTTCGTCGTGGTGGCCATCGGTAATCTGGTCAAGGGTCGCTGCTGCAGCTAAGCCCGATAGCAGTACAAATAAAGAAGGGAGCCAGCGGCTCCCTTCTTTATTATGTCATTTTGCTTCATCAGCCAGGCAGCAGGGTGCTCAGGACGCCGCCTTGCTGGCGTTCATTCTGGCCTTCACCATGCCGATCACCATGGGCAGCAGCGAAATGCCGATGATGCCGAAGATGAGCAGGGTAAAGTTCTGACGCACCACCGGCAGATTGCCGAAGAAGTGGCCGGCATAGACGAATGAAAGGACCCACAACAGACCGCCCACCAGATTGAACGCCAGGAAGCGCGGGTAGGTCATGGCACCCATGCCCGCCACGAAGGGCGCGAAGGTGCGCACGATGGGCAGGAAGCGGGTGATGATGATGGTCTTGCCGCCATGCTTGGCGTAGAAGGCATGGGTCTTGTCCAGATAATCCCGCCGGAAGATCTTGGAGTCAGGATTGCGAAACAGCTGCTCGCCGAAGAAGTGACCTATGGTGTAGTTCACCACGTTGCCGAGCACCGCAGCGATGATCAGCACGGCGGCCAGGGTATGCACATCCAGCACACTGCCCACGGTGAGCGCACCGGCGGCAAACAGCAGGGAGTCACCCGGCAGGAAGGGGGTTACCACCAGTCCGGTCTCGCAGAAGATGATCAGAAACAGGATGGCGTAAACCCAGATCCCATAGTTTTCAAACAGCTCTTTCAAGTGCACGTCGACGTGCAGGATAAAATCAATCGCAAACAGGATCAGATCCATTTTCTCATACCCATAAAGTGAACGGCGTGGAGTCTACGCCAATGCATTGAGCGCCACAATCTCCCCCACCATGCTCTTTCTTATCACGCCCAAACACAACCAGCATGACACTTTTCATCAAATCAACGGGCGATGCAGCGGGCACGGCCAAGGCGGCCTACTCCCGTTCGGCGAGCACCGCCCTCACAGCACCGGGCAGGCATAACTCCCAACCCCACAACAGGAGCAGCAGCAGGGTCGCATCGTCGAGCCAGCCAACAAATGGCACCACATCGGGGATGAGATCCAGCGGGCTGATACCGTAGAGCAGGACCAGGATCACCAGTCCCCTGGCCCACCAGGGGGTATCAGGGTGGCGAAAACCCTGATAGAGGCGGCGCAAACGCCGCCAGATCAGCCAGCGTCGGGTGCCCGGCAAGGCGCTCAACTCTCGATCAACTCGTTGCGCAGCCGCTGGATCTGGTCCCGCAGCGCTGCCGCCTGCTCGAACTCCAGATCCCGTGCATGCTGGAACATCTGCTCTTCCATCCGCTTGATCTCCTTGCTGATCTCGCTGGCGGAGCGGGCATGGTACTCCCCTTGCGGCTCGGCGGCCTTGCGACTGCCCCGCCCGCTCTTGCCCGCACTGCGACTGCCACCCATATCCATCACATCGCCCACCGACTTGTTGAGCCCCGTCGGGGTGATGCCATGTTCTAAGTTGTGAGCATGCTGCAGAGCACGGCGCCGCTCGGTCTCTTCGATCGCCACCTGCATGGAGTTGGTGATGGTATCCCCGTAGAGAATGACCTTTCCGTTGAGGTTGCGCGCCGCCCGGCCGATGGTCTGGATGAGGGAGCGGGTGGAGCGCAGGAAACCCTCTTTATCCGCATCCAGGATCGCCACCAGCGAGACCTCCGGCATATCGAGCCCCTCTCGCAACAGGTTGATCCCCACCAGCACGTCGAACTTGCCGAGGCGCAGATCGCGAATGATCTCCACCCGTTCGACAGTGTCGATGTCGGAGTGCAGATAACGCACCCGCACCTCGTGATCCGCCAGGTATTCGGTCAGATCCTCCGCCATCCGCTTGGTGAGGGTGGTGACCAGCACCCGCTCCTCCACCGCCACCCGTTTGCGGATCTCGGAGAGCAGGTCGTCCACCTGGGTAGTGACCGGACGCACCTCGATCTCGGGGTCGAGCAGGCCGGTGGGGCGTACCACCTGCTGCACCACGTCGCCGCCGGACTTCTCCAGCTCGTAGGGGCCGGGGGTGGCCGAGACAAACACCGTCTGCGGCATCAGCGCCTCGAACTCGTCAAACTTGAGCGGCCGGTTATCGAGCGCCGAGGGGAGCCGGAAGCCGTACTCCACCAGAGTCTCCTTGCGGGATCTGTCCCCTTTGAACATGGCGCCGATCTGCGGCACCGTGACGTGGGATTCATCGATGATGAGCAGGCCGTCCCCTGGCAGATAGTCAAACAGGGTGGGCGGCGGCTCGCCGGGCGCGCGACCGGAGAGGTAACGGCTGTAGTTCTCGATGCCCGAGCAGTAGCCCAGCTCCTGCATCATCTCGATGTCGAACTGGGTACGCTGGCTGATACGTTGCTCCTCCACCAGCTTGCCCAGCGACAACAGCTGCTCACGGCGGCTCTTGAGCTCCTCCTTGATGTGCTCGATGGCCCCCAAAATAGTCTCGCGCGGGGTGGCGTAGTGGGTCTTGGGGTAGATGGTGTAGCGCACCACCGTCTGCTCGATGGCGCCGGTCAGCGGATCGAACAGAGAGAGTCGCTCCACCTCCTCGTCAAACAGCTCCACCCGCAGGGCCAGCTTGTCCGATTCGGCGGGGTAGATGTCGATCACTTCGCCCCGCACCCGGAAGGTGCCGCGCTGGAAGGCCATGTCGTTGCGGGTGTACTGCAGCTCGGCGAGACGGCGCAGGATATCCCGCTGATTGATCAGGTCCCCCACTTTCAGATGCAGCATCATGCTGAGGTAGGCTTGCGGATCCCCCAGACCGTAGATGGCCGACACCGAGGCGACGATCACCACGTCGCGGCGCTCCAGCAGTGCCTTGGTGGCCGACAGCCGCATCTGCTCGATGTGATCGTTGATGGAGGCATCCTTCTCGATGAAGGTGTCGGTGGTCGGCACATAGGCTTCCGGCTGGTAGTAGTCGTAGTAGGAGACGAAATACTCCACCGAGTTGTCTGGGAAGAACTCCTTCATCTCGCCATAGAGCTGGGCCGCCAGGGTCTTGTTGGGAGCCAGGATCATGGTGGGGCGATTGAGGGTGGCGATGACGTTGGCCATGGTGAAGGTCTTGCCCGAGCCGGTTACCCCGAGCAGGGTCTGATGGGCAAGGCCGGATTCGATGCCATCGAGCAGCTGGGCGATGGCCCTTGGCTGATCCCCGGCGGGTTGAAACTGGCTGGCCAGCTGGAATAACTTGCTCATGACGACTCCCGGCAAAAAAACGCAAGAGCAGAAGTGTACTCCGAGATGGGGTGGACTGGGTATCCACTCTGCCGGAAGAAGCGGCTATTGACCTCGAAATACGACCTCTGTATGATGCTCCTCCTTGCCTGATGTTCCCCCGTAGTTCAGTCGGTAGAACGGCGGACTGTTAATCCGTATGTCACTGGTTCAAGTCCAGTCGGGGGAGCCAATCTCCTCACCATCTCGGTGCAAGTTATCCACTTTAGTGCTTTCCTCTGCCAATTTTAATGCACAAGCCGCATCCCGCGGTGACGCCTCCCTTTTGATTCCGCATCCGCCCCGGCAGCGTTTTGTTCTGCTGCGCCTAACTATTTGATTTTTATAGAAACAATTTATCTCAGGTATTTTTTGAACAGTCCTTGCAGCCCAGTATTGGCGCGGGATACAGCCTGATCACCAAGTTTCATGAACAGGGTTATCCACAGATTCTGTGGGTAAGTAGAGCAAAGCCAATGACGGCCTAGGCTGGCAGGCCATTGCCAGCGACGGGCGATGTTTTTCCCTGTCGACCTGATTTTCTGCTGTTTTTGAGCGCCCCCCTGAATGGGTTGCCATCGCCGCCGACAGATGCCTTTTGCAGATATCTTTTCGCCATCCCGCACAACATGGGTCACTCCCTCTCGACACCCACCGATCAGCTCCCGGACTCATGCCCCCCCCTTCAGTCAGATGTGCTGAAAAACCAGGAAACCGCCCTGCCAAACAGCAGAGAATAAATTTTCAAGCAGAGCGGAAAGACGAGGATCACAGATAGCAGGAATCACTAATTGACAGCGGGGCTGGCAGAGGGAAATAGAGGTCATCACCAGACCCGCCCCGCAGTTTCCCTCACACAGGCGGGCTGCGTGGCGGGTTAGTGCCGATTAATCCTCCTTTGACGCTTCTTTATTGGTGAGGGATCCGGCACAATATCGGCCCCACTTTTTTCCTCGGTTTTTCCGGGCATGACCATAGATTTTGTGACACTGCTACATCAAAGCGACTCCCTGCTGCTGTTCGTGGTACTGGCCTTCGGCCTGCTGCTCGGTAAAGTCAGGTTCGGCAACTTCCAGATCGGCAACACCATCGGCGTGCTGTTTACCGCCCTGCTGTTCGGCCAGATGGGCTTCGAATTCACCGCCACTACGGAGAACGTCGGCTTCATGCTGTTCATCTTCTGCGTGGGGATCGAAGCGGGGCCGCACTTCTTCAGCGTCTTCCTGCGTGACGGCATCCACTACATCACCCTCACCCTGGTGATCCTGCTGACCGCCCTCTTCCTCACCGTGGGGCTGGCCAAGTTCTTCAACCTGGGGCCGGGCATGGCCGCCGGCATCCTGGCCGGCTCGCTCACCTCGACCCCAGCGCTGGTGGGCGCGCAGGATGCCCTGCGCAGCGGCCTGCTCAACCTGCCCCATCAGACCGACATGCAGTCGGTGCTCGACAACATGGGCATCGGCTATGCACTGACCTATCTGGTGGGGCTGGTCGGCCTGATGCTGGTGGTGCGCTACCTGCCTTCGCTGGCACGGCTCGACCTCAACACCGAGGCGCAGAAGATCGCCCGCGAGCGCGGCCTCTCCGACAACGAGAGCCGCAAGACCTACCTGCCCATCATCCGTGCCTACCGGGTCGGCCCGGAGCTGGCGGCCTGGATCGGTGGCCGTACCCTGCGCGAGACCGGCATCTACCCCCACACCGGCTGCTACGTGGAACGGATCCGCCGCAACGGCATCCTGGCGAGCCCGGATGGCGACGCCGTCATTCAGGAAGGGGACGAGATCGCCCTGGTGGGCTACCCCGAGAGCCACGAGAAGCTCGACGTCAACTACCGCAACGGCAAGGAGGTGTTCGACCGCAACCTGCTTGACCTGCAGATCGTCACCGAAGAGATAGTGGTGAAAAACGATGCGGTGGTGGGTCGCCATCTGGTGGAGCTCAACCTCACCGAGAAGGGCTGCTTCCTCAACCGGGTGGTGCGCTCCCAGATCGAGATGCCGTTTGATCGCAACATCATGCTGCAAAAGGGTGACGTGCTGCAGATCAGCGGCGAGAAGCAGCGGGTCAAGCTGCTGGCCAACAAGATCGGCTTCATCAGCATCCACAGCCAGACCACGGATCTGGTGGCCTTCACCACCTTCTTCGTGCTGGGGCTGCTGATAGGTTCCGTCTCCCTGGTGTTCGGCCAGCTGGAGTTTGGGCTGGGCAACGCCGTCGGCCTGCTGCTGGCGGGGATCCTGATGGGCTACCTGCGCGCCAACCACCCCACGGTCGGCTATGTGCCACCGGGCGCCCTGCGTCTGGCCAAGGATCTCGGTCTGGCGGTGTTCATGGTGAGCACCGGCCTCAAAGCCGGCGGCGGCATTCTGGATCACCTGAGCCAGGTCGGTGCCGTGGTGCTCTTCTCCGGCATGCTGGTGACCACCCTGCCGGTGCTGGTGGGCTACCTGTTCGGGGTCTGGGTGCTGAAGATGAACCCGGCTCTGCTGCTCGGCGCCATCACGGGGGCCCGCACCTGCGCCCCGGCCATGGACGTGGTGAACGAGGCGGCCAACAGCTCCATCCCGGCGCTCGGCTATGCCGGCACCTATGCGGTGGCCAACGTCATGCTGACTCTGGCGGGCTCCTTCATCATCGGCTTCTGGTTCTAGCGCCGACGATCTCGCACCAAGTACACCAACTCAAGGGGAGCCGTTATGGCTCCCCTTTTCGTTTATGGCTCCCAAACACCCATTCGTTCGCTCCCGCCGGATAGGGCCTATCGTGCTATGTGCCCCTCACCGACCAAACCCAATGAGCTAAAGCGCCCGCCCCATGCCGCTTACACTCAATGAAACACACGAGGGCATCGTCATGATACGGTTATGGATCCTTCTGGGCTGGCTGCTGTGCGGCCCGCTGCAGGCCGCCACGGCAGCGCAAACCTCCCCCGCAGAGGAAGCCGAGCCCGAGCCGGCCGCCCTGGCTTTTAGCAGCGACCAGCTGGCCCAGCCCCTGCTTGGCGATCTCGATGCCATGCTGGCACGGCGCACCATCCGGGTGCTCACCACCTACAACAAGACTGGCTATTTCATCTACAAGGGGGTGCAGCGGGGCGTCACCTACGACGCCTTCATCGAGGTGGAGAAGCGGCTCAACGAGCAGTTGCGCAAGCAAAAGAGCCTCAAGCGCCATCTCAAGCTGCACATGGTCTTCATCCCGGTAGCGCGCGAAGCCCTGCTGGAAGCCCTCATCGCGGGCAAGGGCGACATCGCCGCCGCCAATCTCACCATCACCGAGCGGCGCAAACTGCAGGGGGTGCTCTTTACCGATCCTCTGCTGGAGAACGTGCGGGAACTGCTCATCTCGGGACCGGCCTCTCCCAAGGTGGAGAGCGCCGCCGATCTGGGGGGCAAGACCGTCTACGTCAGGCCCTCCTCCAGCTACTTCGAGAGCCTCACGGCCTACAACCAGGCGCGCAAGGCGGCGGGAGAGCCGCTTGTCGACATCCAGCCGGCCCCGGAGGCGCTGGAGGATGAAGATCTGGTGGAGATGGTCAATGCCGGCCTGCTGCCCTTCATCGTCATGGATGAGCACAAGGCCCGGTTCTGGCAGAAGATCTTCCCCGCCATCCGCATCCATGAGCAGCCAGTGTTCCGCCAAGGGGGGGTCATCGCCTGGGCGGTGCGCAAGGAGAGTCCGCAGTTGCTGGCCATGCTCAATGAACAGATAGCCGCCCTGCGCGGCAAACACAGCGGTGACGCCATCCTGGCCCGCTATCTCAAGCAGAACAAGTTCGTCAAGAGCGCCGCCGCCGATGCCGAGCGCCAGAAGTTTCTGCAGGTGGTGGATCTGTTTCGCGAATATGGCGAGAAGTACGAGGTGGACTGGCTGCTGATGGCGGCCCAGGGCTATCAGGAGTCGGCCCTCAATCACAAGGCGCGCAGCCACGTCGGCGCCATCGGCATCATGCAGATCATGCCCGCCACCGGCAAGGGGCTCAAAGTGGGCGACATCCGCCAGCTCGAGCCCAACATCCACGGCGGTGTCAAATACATGCGCTGGATGATCGACCACTACTATGCAGACGAGCCCATGACGGCCCTCGACAAGGCACTCTTCTCGTTCGCCTCCTACAACGCCGGCCCCGCCCGGGTGGCGCGGCTGCGCACCGAGGCCAAGAAACGGGGGCTGGATCCCAACGTCTGGTTTCACAACGTCGAGTATGTGGCGGCGGAGAAAATAGGGCCGGAAACCGTCACCTACGTCGGCAACATCTACAAGTACTACATCGCCTACAAGCTGGTGATGGAGCAGTTGCAGCGCAGGCAACAGGCGACCGAGGCCATCAAGCAGCAGGGCTCCGGTGGCGACAAGGTCTCCGCCGCTCCCGCATCACAGGGATAAGCCAGCCCGTCATCCGCGAGGCTCCCCGTCAGACGGGGAGCCTCGCGCCTTTTCAGCCGTCACCGTAGTACCATTCTGGCGACCTTCAGCCCCGTCATGACCCTGCCTCACCCTGCCGTGACCAGAATGCACACAATGACCACAACAGCCTTAATAGCCATTACGGTCAGATTGTTTGCCGACCAGTCACGATTAATTAACCTTCCCGCAACAATCACAAGAAGTACACCATGTTGCAAGGAACCCTCAAACGCACGTTGCTCTGCTGCCTGCTGGGCGCCAGCCTCGGCGCCCAGGCCAAGATCGACGAAATCCACTTCCTCATTCCGGGCGGCGCCGGCGGCGGCTGGGACAACACCGCCCGCGGCACCGGCGAGGCGCTGACCAAATCCGGCCTCATCACCACCGCCTCCTACCAGAACATCTCGGCCGGTGGCGGCGCCAAGGCCATCGCTCACCTCATCGAGACGTCGGCCCAGTCCGACAAGACCCTGATGGTCAACTCTACCCCCATCATCGTCAAATCCCTCTCCAAGGAGCTGCCGCAATCGTTCCGGGATCTCACCCCGGTGGCCGCCATCATCGCCGACTACCAGGCGCTGGCCGTGCCGCTGGACTCCCCCTATCAGAGCTGGCCCCAGCTGCTGGCCGCCTATCAGGAGAACCCCGCCAAGGTGAAGATTGCCGGCGGCTCCGCCCATGGCAGCCTGGATCATCTGGTGGCGGCCATGACCTTCAAGAATGCCGGGGCCGATGCCGGCAAGCTGCGCTACGTGGCCTATGATGCCGGCGGCAGCGCCATGGCGGCGGTGCTGGCAGGGGAAACCCAGGTGCTCTCCACCGGCTTTGGCGAGGCGATGGAGGCGGTCAAGTCGGGCCAGATGCGGATCCTAGGCATGACGGCACCGACCCGGATGCCGGATGCGAGCGAGGTGCCCACCTTCAGCGAGCAGGGCAACCCCACGGTCTTTGCCAACTGGCGCGGCTATTTCGCCTCCCCCGCCGTCAGCGCCGACAAGTCGGCCGAATTCGCCGCCCTGCTCAAGCAGATGTATGACAAGCCGGAGTGGGAGACGGTCCGTGCCCGCAACAACTGGACCAATCTCTATCAGGCCGGCCCCGAGTTCACCGCCTTTCTGATCCAGCAGGAGCAGCAGATAGGCGGCCTGATGCGCGAACTCGGCTTCATCAAGTAATCCCACTGTCGGCGGGCCTGGCCCGCCCATCGGAGTCATCCCATGCATTTGACCAAGGAGCGACTCGGGGGGCTGCTGTTTTTGCTGCTCTCCCTCGCCTACGGCTATCACGCCACCCAGATCCCCGGCTACCCCGGGGATGAATATGAACCCTTCACCGCCAGCACCCTGCCCTATGCCCTGGCCGGCGCCGGCGCCCTGCTCTCCCTGCTGCTGATCTGCTTTCCGGGCGGCGAGCATCTGCAACGAGAAACCGGCAACTGGCGGCTGGTGTTCGCCCTGTTGCTGCTGATGCTGGCCTACGGCCTGGCCCTTGGCTGGCTCGGCTTTCTGGTCGCCACCACCCTGTTTCTCATCGGCGGGATCCGGCTGATGGGCGAGCAGAGCCTCGCCTTCGCCTGCAAGGTGAGCCTGCCGTTCACCCTCATCTTCTGGGCCCTGCTCACCAAGGGGCTCAACGTCTACCTCGAGCCAGGCCGGCTGTTCACCCAGTTGCTGGGATAAGGAGAACCCATGTTAGACGGTATTTTGCAAGGACTGGGCACCGCCATGATGCCCATCAACATCTTCATGGTGATCGTCGGCTGTTTCGTCGGCACCTTCATCGGCATGCTGCCGGGCCTTGGGCCCGTCACCGCCATCGCCCTGATGATCCCCATCACCTACGGGCTGGATCCCGCCTCCGGCATCATTTTGATGGCCGGGGTCTATTACGGCTCCATGTTCGGCGGCTCCACTTCCTCCATCCTGATCAACACCCCGGGCTGCTCCGCCAGCATGATCACCGCCATCGACGGCTATCCGCTGGCCTGCAAGGGGCAGGCGGGCAAGGCGCTGGCCATCGCCGCCTATGCCTCCTTCACCGGCGGCACCCTGTCCGCCATCTTCCTGATGGTGGCGGCGCCGCTGCTGGCCAAGGTCTCCCTCTCGTTCCAGTCGGCGGACTACTTCGCCTTGATGGTGCTGGGGCTCTCGGCGGTGGCGGCCTTTGCCGGCAAGGGCCAGGTGCTCAAGGCGCTGATCATGGCGCTGTTCGGCATCATGCTCTCCACCGTCGGCATCGACCGCAGTGTCGGGGTAGACAGGTTCACCTTCGGTCTGCCGGACTTGCGCGACGGCTTCTCCTTCCTGCTGCTGGCCATGGCCACCTTCGCCCTGGCGGAGATCCTGATGACGGTGCTGCGCCCGGGCAAGGACACCAGCAAGGAGGAGGCGCGCAAGATCCAGCAGCTCGGATCTCTCAAGCTGAGCAGGGACGAGGTCAAAGAGATAGCGCCCCCCATCGCCCGCTCCTCGGTGATGGGTTTTCTCATCGGCGTGCTGCCGGGGGCTGGCGCCACCATCGCCTCCTTCATGGCCTATGGCGCCGAGCGCAACTTCGCCAGCAAGCGCAGGCAGGAGGAGTTCGGCAAGGGCAGCCTGACCGGCATCGCCGCGCCGGAGGCGGCCAACAACGCTGCCTCCAGCGGGGCCTTCGTGCCGCTGCTGACCCTGGGGATCCCGGGCTCCGGCACCACGGCGCTGATGCTGGGGGCCCTCATCGCCTACGGCATCCAGCCGGGCCCGCGCCTGTTCATGGAGCACCCGGACGTGTTCTGGTCGGTGATCATCTCCATGTACCTGGGCAACGTGGTGCTGCTGATCCTCAACCTGCCGCTCATCCCCTATCTGGCCAAGATCCTGCAGGTGCCGCGCCCCGTGCTCATCCCCATGGTGCTGCTGTTTTCGCTCATCGGGGTCTATCTGGTCTCCTTCAACACCATGGACATCTATGTGATGGCGCTGGTGGCGCTGATCGCCATCGGCCTGCGCCTGCTGGACTTCCCGATGGCGCCCATGCTGCTCGGCTTCATTCTGGGGGGCATGCTGGAGGACAACCTGCGCCGGGCCTTGGTGATCAACGACGGCTCCCTGAGCTTCCTGTGGGAGCGCCCCATCACCCTCGCCTTCACTCTGGTCACCCTGGTGATGCTGCTGTTGCCGGTGTGGCAGTGGTGGCAGGCGCGCCGCGCACCGGCCGCCAAGCTGCAATCCGAGCCGAGCTGAGTTGGCGGATCTCACTCAGCAAAAGAGCGCCGACAGGCGCTCTTTTTTATTGGCAAGACGAGATGGGTGGCAATTCGCTCAGGGCTGGCGATAACGTCGCTCCGGCCGGCCCACTGTGCCGTACTCCAACTCCGGGCTCGCCAGTTGCTGGCCCACCAGAAATTCCAGATAGCGGCGCGCCGTGGTGCGGCTCACCCCGACCCGGCCGCCTATCTCCTCGGCACTGGCCCCCTGCGACCCCAGCGCCGCCAGCACCCGCTGCAGGGTAAGCCCGTCAATCCCCTTGGGCAGGCCGCCCGCCGCCACCTGCTGCAACGGTGTCCCCAGCAGGGCATCCACCGCCTGCTGATCGATGTCGGCCAGCGCCGCCAGGGCGGCGCGGTTCTGGCAATATTTGTCGAGGGTGTCGCGCAGCCGCTCGAACACCACGGGTTTGAGGATGAAATCCACCACCCCGAGCCGCATCGCCTCCTGCAGGGCGCCGGCCTCCCGCGCCGCGGTGAGCAGTATCACGTCGAGGGAAGCCCCCGCCTGGCGCAGCTCCCGCAGCAGGGCAAAGCCCTCGCCATCGGGCAGCCAGACGTCCAGCAACACCAGATCGGGTTTGAGGATCTCTATCTGCTCCCTGGCATCGAACAGGGTGAGCGCCACTCCCAGCACCTCGAACCCCGCCAGCCGCTGTACAAAGCGGCGGTGGATCTCGGCAATGGCCGGGTCATCCTCGACGATCAGGATCTTGATCACTCACACCTCCTTGGGAATGTAACAGACGACGCAACTTCCCTGCGCCGTGGCTTCGATGGTGATGGTCCCCTGCAGGGCATCCAGGGTCTTGCGCACCAGCGCGAGGCCGATGCCGTGATCCGGCTCCGCCTTGCTGCTGACCCCCCGCTCGAACAGGCGATCCGCCAGCGCGGGATCGATCCCCCCCGCCCCGTCTTCCACCTCCAGGATCAGATCCTGGCCGAGATCGCTCAGCGCCACCCGTACCGGCTGGTAGGGGGCACCGTGGCGACGGGTCGCCTCGAAGGCATTGTCGATGAGATTGCCCAGTACCGTCACCAGCTGGGAGCCGCTGACGCGAAGGGGAATGTCGTGCAGGCGGGAATCCGGGTCCACCTCCAGCACCAGCCCCAGCTCGTGCGCCCTGTGGTATTTGCCGAGCAGCAGGCCGGCCACCTTGGGCTTGGCGATGGCGCGCAGCAGGAAGCTGAGCAGGCTCTGCTCGGTGGCCGCCTCCCGCCCGATGAAGGCAAGCGCCTCGCGGGTGGCCCCGAGCTCGATGAGCCCGGCGATGGTGCCGAGCTGGTTGTGGTGTTCGTGGGTCTGCACCCGCAACAGATCGCTGTAGGCCTGCACCTGGGAGAGCTGGGCACTCAGTTCGGCCAGCTCGTCCTTGCGCCGAAAGCTCGACACTGCACCGATCAGCTTGCCATCGCGCACCAGCGGCAGCCGGTTGACGATGAGGGACTGGCCGTTGAGCACTATCTCCTCGTCAAACTGCGGGCGCGGATCCTGAATCAGGGAGAGCATGCGACTCTCCGGCAGCAGCCGGGTGACAGGCTGGCCGATGGCGGCCCGGGCCGTCTGTTCGTCAAGGCGCAGCAGGCGGATGCCATTGGGATTGAGGGAGGTGAGCCAGCCCTGCTCGTCGATGGTGAGGATCCCCTCGCGCACGCTGCGCAGGGTGCAGTCCAGTTCGGCATAGAGGCGGCCGATCTGCTCGGGTTCGAAGCCAAGGATGGCCCGTTTGTAACGGCGGGCCAGCCAGGCGGCGGCCAGGCTGTTGAGCAGCACGATGAGCAGGGTCATGGCGAGGCCGAAACGCAGGAACCCCTGCAGATCCGCCTCGATATCCCGCACCAGATAACCGACCGAGACCACCCCGATGATCTGGCCAAGCTCATCGCGGATGGGGCTCTTGCCGCGCACCGAGACCCCGAGTGACCCTTGCGCGCGGGAGATGTAGGCTTCCCCCTGCAGCGCCCGCTTCGGATCATCCCCCATCATGGGTTGGCCGATGCGATCCGCATTGGGGTGCACCAGCCGGCGCGCGTCTTTATCGCCGATGACGATGTAGCTGGCACCCACCTCGGCGCGGATCCGCTCCACCAGCACGTTGAGGCGGGCGGTATCGGCCCGCTTCACCCCGGCCAGCACGCCAGGCTCGCGGGCCACCAGCCGCGCCACATCGAGGGCTTGATCCCCCACCTCGCGGTAGCGCTGTTCGGACACATAGTAATAACTGGCCCCGCTCAGCAGCACCAGCTGCAGCAGACTGACCAGACAGAGCATGAGGAGGATGCGTCCTTGCAACCCCAACTTCATGCCTCCTTGTCGCCTCGCAACAAGTCGAGCAGCAGGCTGCCGTCGCGCAGGGCCTTGTGCACCTGCACCGAGGTGGGCTTGGTGGGATCTTCGTAGAAGTGGGTGGATTCAATCTGCAGCCGCACCAGGTATTCGGCCGGCAACTGGCTTGCCAGCGACTGGTGCAGCATGGGAAACAGCAGCCGATCGGCGCGGGTGATTTCCCCCCCCAGCAGCAGCTTGCCCGGATTGAGCAGGCAGATGAGGTTGGAGAGCACCCGGGAGAGCCGCCCCGCCGCCTGATGGAGGATGTCCTGACAGAGGCTGTTGCCCGCCAGCGCCAGCTCGCACAGCTCGCGGATGGTGACGCTCTCGGGCAGATCGTACTCCTGCATCCGCTCGCGCAGATCCCGGTACTGGGCTTCGAGCGCCTGATTGGTCACCAGGGTGCAGGCACAGCCAAAGCCGCCGCAATAACAGCGCTGACCGTAGGGTTCGAGCTGCAGGTGACTGAGATCGCCGAGCAGGGCCGACTCGCTCTCGATGAGCTGGCCGTTGACCACCATGCCGACCCCGATGTCGTTGTGCACGAACACCAGCACTGCATCGGCGCAGTTCTTGGCGGCGCCCCACTCGCGCTCGGCCTGGATCCAGGTGCGCACGTCGCCACTCACCAGCACGGGCACCGCGAAGGCCTCCTGCAGGGTGGGGCCAAGCGGCCAGTTGCGCAGATCGTAGAAGGGGAAGTGCTTGACCATGCCGGAGTGGCGCTCCACCTGCCCCGGCAGACAGAGGGCGATGCAGGCGAGGCGCAGCGCCTTCTTGGGCAAGAAGCCCTCGATGGCCCGCACCAGACTGGCCAGCAGGTCGGCGCGCTCCCCTTCGCTGAAGACATGGCGATGACGGGCAAGCGAGCGACCGGCCAGATCGAACAGCGCCATGTCCACATAACCGCGACCAAGGCGCATAGAGAGAAACTGGAAGCGGCGCTCGTTGATGCGCAGCAAGGTCTGGCGGCGACCGCGCCCCACCGAGCTCTCGCCACAGGTGACCACCAGACCGCCGTCGAGCAGCTCGCGGGTGATCTTGGTGATGCTGGCAGGCGAGAGGCCGGTCAAGCGGGAGAGATCGGTACGGGACAGCTCCTTGTGCTCCTCCAGGCTGGCATAGACCAGGCCATAGTTGAGCTGACGGATCAAATCGATACTGCCTTTCACGATCTCATTCATAGGGTACGGGGCAAGGGCTGACACAGAGGGGGGCAATTTTCACATATTATTGGTCAATCCCCAAATAAAGTGCGGCCCGAACCGGGGTTCAGGCCGCATCTTGTGAGGGACATCCCCCTCTTGTCACCCCATCAGTAGCGGAACTGGGAAACCAGCTTGCGCAGTTTGTCGCCGGTGCTGGCGAGATCGCGGGTGGTGCTGTTGGACTCGACCGCCGCGTCGGTCAGCTCGCTGACGATCTGCTGAATGGCCACCAGGTTCTTGTTGATCTCCTCGGAGACCGCGTGCTGCTCCTCGGCGGCGGTGGCTATCTGGATGTTCATGTCGTTGATGGTGCTGACCGCCATCACCATGCTGTCGAGGGAGGTGGCGATGTGGCTCGCCTCCTGCACCGTCTCCTGACTGCGCTCCTCGCTCGCCTGCATCACGTCCACCGCCTGTTTCACCCCGCCCTGCAGGCGCTGCAGCATCTCGTTGATCTCCTTGGTGCTCTGCTGGGTGCGACCGGCGAGCGAGCGGACTTCGTCCGCCACCACCGCAAAGCCGCGTCCCTGCTCGCCAGCCCGGGCCGCCTCGATGGCGGCGTTGAGCGCCAGCAGGTTGGTCTGCTCGGCAATACCGCGAATGACCTCCACCACGGACCCTATCTTGGCGGTCTCCTGCGCCAGCTGCTCGATGACGCCGGAGGCGGTGTGCACCTCGCCCACCAGCCGGTTGATGCTGTTGATGGCGGTGCCCACCACGCCGCGAGCCGCATCGGATTCGCGCGCCGCGTCGCTGGTGGCGGTGGCCGCGTTGGAGGCACTGGCCGCCACTTCCTGGGCGGTGGAGCTCATCTCGGTCACCGCGGTGACCACCTGATCGGTCTCCCGGCTGTGGCCGTGCATCTGATGGTCATAGTGCTCGCTCAGGTGGTGCAGTTTCTCCACCGCGCTGAACAGGTGATTGCTGGTCTCCCCCACCTGGCTCACCACCGACTGGATCCTCGTCACGAAGCGGTTGAAGGCGGTGGCCAGCTGACCAATCTCATCATGGCTCTGTACCTTGAGGCGCTGGGTCAGATCCCCCTCCCCGTCGGCGATGTCGTTGAGGGCCGAGACCGCATCCGCCAGCGGCCGGGTGACCCGGTTGCCGATCACCACGGTGGCGGCCAGGGTCACCCCCAGGATCACCAGGATCAGCAGCACGCTGCTCTGCAGCGAATCGCGCATGTTGCTCTCGCGCTCGGTGCGCAGCACCGCCAGCTCGTTGTCGATGTCGTCGATATAAAAACCGGTGCCGATGACCCACTGGTACTTGTCGAGCACCAGGTTGAAGGAGAGCTTGGGCGCATCCCGGCCGATGGAGGGCTTGGCGGTCCAGTATTCGGAGAAGCCGTCCCCCTGGCGCGCCGCCTTGACGATCTCCTGGATCAGCAGCTTGCCCTTGGCATCCTTGTCCTGCCAGCGGTTCTTGCCTTCCATCTCGGGGCGGGTGGGCAGCAGTATGGTGTTGCCCTGAAAGTCGTAGACGAAGAAGTAGCCGTCACTGCTGTAGCGCAGCGGCCGCAGCAGCTCGGTCACCTGCTTGCGCGCTTCCGGGGTGTCTGGCTGGTTGTAGGCCGTGTCGACGGCCGTCTTGGCCAGCATCAGGTAGCTGCTGAGCAACGCCTTGCGATCCTTGATGGCATTTTCTCGTGCCACCACCAGATCGGCTTCCAGGTCACTCTTTGAAATCATGTAGTTGCTGAGATTGACCACCAGGGCCATCAGGAGCACGGGGACGGCTCCCAACAACAGAATTTTCTGCTTTAGCGTCATCTTTCACATCCTTGCAGCTATTTTTATGGGCGTTCCGTTCCTACCAGACCAGTATAGGATGCTGGTCGACGGGGACCCGCTTTCGCTACAATCCCCGCCCTCTATATCTATCGACTCTGATGGCCAGACACATGAACAAATGTCCTTGCGGTTCAACTCTTTCTCTCGAATTGTGCTGTGGATCACTGCATCGGGGCGCCGCCGCCCAGACCCCGGAGCAGCTGATGCGCTCGCGCTACAGCGCCTTCGTGCTGGGATTGGGGGAGTACCTGGTGCACAGCTGGCATCCCGACTATCTAGGGGATCTGACTGCGGAGCAGCTCGCCCAGACCGACACCCAATGGGACGGGCTCGAGATCATCGCCAGCCAGGGCGGCCCCGCTGACACCCTTGGCATGGTGGAGTTCAAGGCCTGGTTCATGGAAGGTGAAGAGCGCCACTGCCTGCATGAGCGCTCCCGCTTCGTGCGCCATCAGGGGCGCTGGGTCTACACCGACGGCGAGCAGGATCCGGCGCCGCTGCGGGTGGGGCGCAATGACCCCTGCCCCTGCGGCAGCGGCAAGAAGTTCAAGAAGTGCTGCGGCTGAGCGCTGTGACTCGTGTCGACAGAGGGGGCCCAGCGGCCCCCTCTGCTGTTGCTGGAGTGTGACAACAATCACGATTTGCTCATTAACACCCCTTAACTTGAGCGTTTGCGAACATTAACTTGGCCCATATCAAACATTTTCGCCCAGAGACAGGCCACACTGGCACCATCTGGAAGAGATGAGACGGGCAAGAATGAAAAGAATAACCACACAAGTCGTCATCATAGGGGGTGGCGCCACCGGAGCCGGCATCATGCGCGATTGCGCACTGCGCGGCATCGACTGCATCCTGCTTGAGCGGGACGACATCGCCGCCGGCACCACGGGTCGCAACCACGGCCTGCTCCACTCCGGCGCCCGCTACGCGGTGACGGATCAGGAGTCCGCCCGCGAGTGCATTCAGGAGAACCGCATCCTCAAGCGGATCGCCAGCCACTGTGTCGAGGACACCGGCGGCCTCTTCATTACCCTGCCGGAAGATGACATCAATTTTCAAACTACCTTCATGGACGCCTGCGCCCTGGCGGGCATCGACGCCCGCCAGCTGGATCCCGCCGATGCGCTGCGCCTCGAACCCAACGTCAACCCGGCGCTGATCGGCGCCATCCAGGTGCCGGACGGCACGGTCGATCCCTTCCGCCTGGCCGCCGCCAACGTGCTGGATGCCAAGGAGCACGGCGCCCGCATCTTCACCCACAGCAAGGTGCTGGGGCTTTTGCGCACTCAGGATCGGGTGCACGGGGTCAAGGCCATCAACACCCGCACCGGTGAAGCGTTCGAGGTGGAGTGCCAGGAGGTGATCAACGCCGCCGGCATCTGGGGCCAGCAGATCTGCGAGTACGCCGATCTCGGCATCCGCATGTTCCCGGCCAAGGGCTCCCTGCTCATCATGGATTACCGCATCAACCAGCTGGTGCTCAACCGCGCCCGCAAACCGGCGGACGCGGACATCCTGGTGCCGGGCGATACCATCTCCCTCATCGGCACCACGTCGAGTCGCATCGATTACCACAAGATTGACCAGCTCACCGTCGAGCCGGAAGAGGTGGAGGTGCTGCTGCGCGAGGGGATCAAGCTCGCCCCCATCATGGCCCGCACCCGTCTGCTGCGCGCCTACGCTGGCGTGCGCCCGCTGGTGGCGGTAGATGGCGACGAGTCCGGCCGCAACATCAGCCGGGGCATAGTGCTGCTGGATCATGCCGAACGTGACGGCCTCAAGGGGTTCAACACCATCACCGGCGGCAAGCTGATGACCTACCGGCTGATGGCCGAATGGGCCACCGATCTGCTGGCCAAGAAGCTGGGCAACAGCAAGCCCTGCCGCACCGCCGAACTGAGCCTGCCCGGCTCGCGGGATCCGGAGAAGGTCTCCGCCCCCGGCCTCTCGGTGCCGGCCGAAGGCTCGGCCCAGTACCGCCACGGCGAGCGGGTCATCGCCTTCTTCCGCGACAACCCCAAGGCCAACGCCCTCATCTGCGAGTGCGAAATGGTCACCGCAGGTGAAATCGAATACGCCCTGCGCGAGCTGGATGTGGACAACCTGGTGGATCTGCGCCGCCGCACCCGCCTCGGCATGGGCCCCTGTCAGGGGGAGCTGTGCGCCTATCGCGCCGCCGGTCTGATGCAGGAGTACGGCAAGGCCGACGGCCGTCAGGCCTGCGTCATGCTGCGCCAGTTCCTGGAAGAGCGCTACAAGGGCACCCGGCCGGTGCTGTGGGGCGATGCCCTGCGCGAAGCCGAATTTACCTACTGGATCTACGAGGGGCTGTTCGGCCTTGGCGAGTGGACGGCCCCCCACCTGGTGGCCGAGCCGCCCTTCCCGCTCGACGCCAGCACCGCAAATCCCACCAAGGAGCGCAGCCATGAAATTTGACAGCATCGTTATCGGCGGCGGCATGGCGGGCCTCTCGGCGGCCCTGCGCCTGGCCGAGGCCGGCCAGAAGACCCTGCTGATGGCCTCTGGCCAGAGCGCCCTGCACTTCTCCTCCGGCTCGGTCGATCTGCTGGAGAGCGAGGGGGATCCCCGCGCCGCCCTGCCCGCCTTCATGGCCGCCAACCCCGAGCATCCCTACAACAAGGTGGGGCTGACCCATATCGCGGCGAGCCTCGATGATCTGCAGCGCCACTGCGCCGCGCAGGGATTGCCGCTGTTTCGCCAGGAGCGCAATCACCAGCGGCTGACCCCCATCGGCACCCTCAAAGCCACCTGGCTCTCCCCCGACACCTGCGCCTGCGTGACCGATGCGCCGGCCCCCGACGCCATCCTGCTGGCCACCCTGGAGGGATTTCGCGACTTTCACCCCGAGCTCGCGGCCGCCAACCTGGCGACCCACACCCGCTTCGCCCACTGCCGCATCCTGACCGGGGAGCTCCGCCTGCCCCAGCTGGCCGAGTTCAGCCGTAATCCCCACGAGTTCCGCTCCGCCGACATCGCCCGCCTGTTCGACAAGCAGGGCAATGGCCAGCGTGACCTGCTGACGGATCTGGCCCGCGAGATCAGCCGCCTGGTGCAGGAGAGCGGTGAGCCGCGCTGCCATCACCTGGTGCTGCCCGCCTGCCTGTCGCTGGGGCTGGTCGGCCCGCGCCTGGCGGAGCTGGAGCAGCGCACCGGCTGCATCATCAAGGAGGTGGCCACCATGCCGCCGTCACTGATCGGCATGCGGATGCAGGAGGCGCTCAAGCGCCGCTTCATGGCCCTTGGCGGCACCTTCCTCACCAGCGAGCGGGTGCTGGGCGCCCGCTATGACGGTGACCGGGTGATTGGCGTACACAGCCAGAATGGCGACGATCAGCTGTTCGAGGCAGACCACTTCGTGCTCGCCTCCGGCAGCTTCTTCAGCCGCGGGCTGGAGTCGCGCCTGCGCGGCATTCGCGAGCCGATCTTCAACGCCGATGTGCTGAGCTTGCCCGAGCGGGACGCCTGGGCCGGCCGCCGCCTGTTCGACCACCACCCCTTCATGGGCTTCGGGGTCAAGACCGACGACAAGCTCAGGGTGCTGCGTGGCGGCAAGCCGCTCACCAACCTCTACGGCGCCGGCAGCGTGCTGGCGCACTATGACCCCATTAAAGAAGGTTCCGGCTCCGGCGTGGCCGTTGCCACCGGCTGGCAAGCCGCTGGCCATATTCTGGCGGAGGGCTGAGATGAATCACATATTCCCACTCCAACGACACGGTGTGCTGGCGCACTACGATGCCCAATCCAAGGAGGGATCAGGCTCCGGCGTGGCAGTTGCCACCGGCTGGCAGGCTGCCGGTCACATTTTGAGTTCAGCCCAATGATGATTTTGTCCCATATCCCGTGCCTTCACGCTCAACGGGAGGAGAACTGACATGCTACTGGATCATGCCAACCAAACCTTCGATCAGTGCATCAAATGCACCGTCTGTACCGCCTACTGCCCGGTGGCCAAGGCCAACCCGGCCTACCCCGGCCCCAAGCAGGCGGGCCCGGATGGGGAGCGGCTGCGCATCAAGAGCCCGGAGCTCTTTGACAGCGCCCTCAAGTACTGCACCAACTGCAAGCGCTGCGAAGTGGCCTGCCCGAGCGGGGTGCGCATCGGCGACATCATCGCCAAGGCCAAGCACCAGTACAGCGGCTTCAAACCGGGGATCCGCGAGTTCGTGCTCTCCCATACCGATCTGATGGGCAGCATGTCCACCCTGATGGCCCCGGTGGTCAACTTCACCACCGGCCTCAAGCCGATGAAGCTGGTGCTGGACAAGGCGCTGGGGGTCTCCTCCCACCGCGACCTGCCCAAATACTCCCAGGGCACCTTCCGCGGCTGGTACAAGAAGCAGAAAGCGAGTCAGGCCCGCTTCGAGCGCCAGATCGCCTACTTCCACGGCTGCTACGTCAACTACAACCACCCACAACTTGGCAAGGAGCTGGTGCAGGTGCTCAACGCCATGAACATCGGCGTCCAGCTGCTGGAACGGGAGAAGTGCTGCGGCGTGCCGCTGATTGCCAACGGCTTCATGGACAAGGCCAAGCAGCAGGCGGCCTTCAACATCAAGCAGCTGGAGAACACCCTGCTCGGCAACGAGATGCCGCTGCTGGCCACCTCCTCCACCTGCGGCTTCACCCTGCGCGACGAATATCCCCACCTGCTGGAGCAGGACAACCACAAGGTGCGCGATCGCATCTCGCTGGTGACCCGCTTCCTGTGGAACGAGTTCTACAAGGGCAACAAACCGGCGATGAAGCCGCTCAATCTGCACATCGCCTACCACACCCCCTGCCACATGGAGAAGATGGGGGGCGTCATCTATACCCTCGAGCTGCTGCGCGCCATCCCGGGCCTCAAGGTGACCGTGCTGGACTCCCAGTGCTGCGGCATCGCCGGCACCTACGGCTTCAAGTCGGAGAACTACCAGACCAGCCAGGCCATCGGCGAGGGGCTGTTTGATCAGATAAACCGGCTCAAGCCCGATCTGGTCATCACCGACTGCGAAACCTGCAAATGGCAGATCGAGATGAGCACGCCCTTCCCTTGTGAACACCCCATCCACCTGCTGGCCCGGGCCCTGGCCTGATCCCCTTGCAATATCGGGTCAGATCGCCCTGGCAAAGGGGCCGATAAGCAAACACTAGGTAGAAAAAGAGCCAGCAATTGCCGGCTCTTTTTACTGGATCATCGTTCGAATAGACCATGGTATCCATGGACAGCCCCCTGATTGAATCCGGCAATCAGGGGATCATCATGGCTCCCTTTCCTGAATTTAATAATGCATATCTATTCACAGAAAATTTTCTATCCCTAAATGAATACAGCTCGCGCCATTTGACGCACATTCCCTTGTGGGACGCGGGCTGGCGGGCCATGGCCGCCACAGTGCGTGGAGCACCGCATTAACAATGATGCAATAAGTTGAGTTTCCTCATAATTTAACCGGGATCTCATTTCCGCTCGTTGCCTGCTCCGACAATTGATCTAGCGCAATCCCGCTCCCGATAAATCATCATTCGTTTTACCCATTTGGTAATATCCAGCTCGAGCAATCGCATAAATACATGGGTTTTATTCACTAATAACAATTAATCGGCCTGCCTGCTCCTGCCTAGTGCGGGGGCTGATGCCCACATCCAGGATGGAACGGTCAGGCTTGGCAATGAGATCGATTTGGGAGTGATGATCGTGAGTTCACACAACAGACAGACCAGGCTGGGCCTCGCCGCCCTGCTGCTTACCACCTGCCTTGGCACCAGCGGCTGGGCACAGGCGGCCGACGAGGCACAAAGCAAGGGCAAGATCGAGGCGCGCAGCGAGCTGTTCGCCAAGGATCACGCCGATCAGTTCACCAGCTGGAAAGGCACCAGCGAGAGCAAGGAGCGCACCGACGCCCTGGCGGAAGATCCGCAGATGGTGGTGCTCTGGGCCGGTTACCCCTTCTCCAAGGATTACAACAAGCCGCGCGGCCACTTCTATGCGCTGACCGACGTGCGGGAAACCCTGCGTACCGGCGCTCCCAAGACCGCCGAAGACGGCCCGCTGCCCATGGCCTGCTGGAGCTGCAAAGGCCCGGACGTGGCCCGCGTCATCGATGAGAAGGGTGAGGATGGCTACTTCAAGGGGATGTGGGCAAAAGGCGGCCCCGAGATCGTCAACACCATCGGCTGCGCCGACTGCCACGACACCGCCTCGAAAGAGTTCAAGGAGGGCAAGCCTGCCCTGCACCTCTCCCGTCCCTATGCCGACCGGGCCATGACCGCCATCGGCAAGCCGTTCAAGGAGCAGGGGCGCTTCGATCAGCAATCCCAGGTGTGTGGCCAGTGCCACGTGGAGTACTACTTCAGCGGCCCCACCAAGGCGGTGAAATTCCCCTGGGACAAGGGCACCACAGTGGAGCAGATGGAGCAGTATTACGATGAAATAGGCTTTGCCGACTGGACCCATGCCCTCTCCAAGACCCCCATGCTCAAAGCCCAGCACCCCGAGTACGAGACCTGGCGCGCCGGCATTCACGGCCAGAACAACGTCGCCTGCGTCGACTGCCACATGCCCAAGGTGCAGAACGAGCAGGGCAAGGTCTACACCGATCACAAGGTAGGCAACCCCTTCGATCGCTTCGACCAGACCTGCCGCAACTGCCACACCCAGAGCAAGGAGATGCTGCAAGGGGTGGTCAAGCAGCGCAAAGATGCCGTCACCGAGATCAAGCTCAAAGTCGAGAAGCAGCTGGTGCACGCCCACTTTGAAGCCAAGGCCGCCTGGGATGCCGGCGCCACCGAGGCCGAGATGAAGGACATTCTGCAGGACATCCGTCACGCCCAATGGCGCTGGGACTTCTCCATCGCCTCCCACGGGGTGCAGATGCACGCTCCGGAAGTGGCGCTGCGCATGCTGGGAACCGCCCTGGACAAGGCCGCCGACGCCCGCACCAAGCTGGCACGCCTGCTGGCCGCCAAGGGGATCAGCCACGAGATCGCCATTCCTGACATCTCCAGCAAGGAGAAGGCCCAGGCCGCTCTTGGCATGGACATGAAGCAGATGAACAGCGACAAGGCCCAGTTCCTCAAGACCACAGTCCCCGCCTGGGATGCCGAGGCCAAAGCGGCCGGACGGCTCGCACAATGACGAGGCATGCGGGCCCGCGGTGTCGGGCCCGCAGCCGGATGGAGGCTTCCTATGGGTGATTTAACGATGGATTTCTTACGACTGATGCTGATGGCAGCCATGCTGCTGACCAGCCTGCAGGGCCAGGCCGCCGATGCGGCTGGCGCGCCTGCGGCCCTCCCTGCCACACATGAGGTGGAGTTTTTGCGCAATCCCGATGCCGCCTGTACCGACTGCCACAAGGAGCAGGCATACGGCATGCACGGCAAGCACGGCCAGGCGACCAACCCCAACAACCTGGCACCGGTCACCTGCACCAACTGCCATGGTCAGCCCTCCCCCAAACACCGGGAAGGGGTCAAGGATGTGATGCGCTTTAGCGACAGCTTCAAGGACAAACAGAGTACCGAGAGCTACCCCATCGCCGAGCAGAACGGGGTCTGCATGAGCTGTCACGAACCCAAACCGCTGCGCGAGGCGCTCTGGGCCCACGACGTGCACGCCACCAAGCTCACCTGCACCAGCTGCCACCAGCTGCACCCGGCCAAGGAGCCCATGGTGGCTATTCCGGAGAAGTCCCGCATCAAGCTCTGCGTCGACTGCCACAGCAAGCAGCATGAGGCCGTCAAGGCGGCCAAGGCGAACACCACCTCGGGCAAGGAGGCACAATGAGCTGCTCTCGCCGTCACTTCATGGCGGGGATGAGCGCGGGGGCCCTCATCATGATGACGGGGGCTGCTCGTGCCAACACCCGCTCCCTTGCCACCACCCTCGCCCACAGCCAGACCATCGACGGGGTCCGCTACGGCATGATCCACGACGAGACGGCCTGCATCGGCTGTACCGCCTGCATGGATGCCTGCCGGGAGGTGAATCAGGTGCCAGAGGGGGTCTCGCGCCTCGAGATCATCCGCTCCGGCCCCATCGGCACCTTCCCTGATGCCGAGTACCACTTCTTTCGCAAGTCCTGCCAGCACTGCGACAACGCACCCTGCGTGCACGTCTGCCCGACCGGTGCCTCCCATATCCGCAAGGAGGATGGCATCGTCGACGTCAACCCGGATCTCTGCGTCGGCTGCATGTACTGTCTGGCCGCCTGCCCCTATCAGGTGCGCTTTATCAACCCTGTGACCAAGGTTGCCGACAAGTGCGACTTTTGCCGCAAGACCAACCTTGCGGCGGGCAAGGAGCCGGCGTGCGTGGAATCCTGCCCCACCAAGGCGCTGGTGTTCGGCAATCTGGATGACCCGGACAGTCCCATCGCCAAACGGCTGGTGAAGGAGACCACCTATCGCTACAAGCAGGCTCTCGGCACCTCTCCCAAGATGTACCGCGTGCCCAAAGGGGAGATAAAGTCATGACGATGCAAGAGGCGTTTCACTTCCCCTCCCTCGTGTGGGGATTTGTCCGATCGCCATCTACCGCAGTAACAGAAGGAGGAATGGATCATGTTGCATGACGCATTTCACTTCTCCTCGCTGGTGTGGGACTGGCCCATCGCCATCTATCTCTTTCTGCTCGGCATCTCCGCCGGGGCCACCACCCTCTCGGTGCTGCTGCGCCGCAAGGGGGCCGGCAGCGAGAGCGGCATCATCAAGGCGACCGCCATTCTAGCGCCGGTGAGCGTGGTGCTGGGGTTACTGATCCTCATCTTCCACCTGGCCCGCCCCTGGACCTTCTGGAAGCTGATGTTCCACTATCAGTTCGACTCCGTGATGTCGATGGGGGTCATGCTGTTCCAGGTCTACATGGCGCTGCTGTTCGCCTGGCTGGCGGTGGTGTTTCGGACCGAGATCGAGACCTTGCGCCGTCACCTGCTGCAAGAGAAGTTCGCCTTTGTGGATGATCTCATCGCTTGGCTTGCCCGCATCGAGCGGCTGCTGGCGCCGCTCTTGCTGCTGCTCGCCGTGCTCTTGGGGGCCTACACCGGCTTTCTGCTGTCGGCGCTCAAGACCTATCCGCTGTTGAACAACCCAGTGTTGCCGGTGCTGTTCCTCATCTCCGGCGTCAGCTCCGGCATCGCTTCCACCATCTTGCTGGCGGTCACTCTGTTCAAGGAGAACCATCACAGCCAGGGGGTGAGCTTCGTGCACCGCTTCGAGCGGCCGGTACTGGCAGTGGAGGTGTTGCTGCTGGTTTGCTTCTTTACCGGCCTCTACTTCGGTGGCGGCCAGAAGGAGGCCGCCATGTGGGCCGCCATCGGCAGCGGCTTCTGGGCTCAGGTGTTCTGGCTCGGGGTGGTGGGCATCGGCATGTTGCTGCCCCAGTTGCTGGCCCTGCTGGCCCCCGCACCGCTGCGGGCCAAAAACGGCTATCTGGTGCTGGTCTGCAGCCTGACTTTGGTGGGGATCCTGCTGCTGCGCTACTTCGTGCTCTACGCCGGCCAGATGACAGTAGTTTAAAGGTATGATCACCAGCGCCAGCCACCCTCGGGTGACTGGCGCTTATTTGTTGCGATGAGTTGTTGCGATTGGTTGTTGCCAGAAATGTGGATGTTATTCCCCAGCGCCGGTACGGTGCAGACGCTGCGGCATAACATAGACAAATGATTGACTGGAGGTTGTGTGCTGGCGGAGCTCGGCTATCTCTCACTGTTGCTGGCGACCGGGCTCGCCCTGCTGCAAGGGCTGCTGCCCTGGCTGGGATTGCGGCTCGCCTCACGCCCGCTGCTCGGCTGCGCAACACCGCTGGCCCTCCTGGTCGCGCTCCTGCTGTTGGCCGCCCTGCTGCTGCTCGCCAGCTGTTTTGGCCTCGATGACTTCACCCTGGTCTATGTGGCCCAGCACGCCAACAGCGCCCTGCCCCTTGGCTTCAAGCTGGCGGCCGTGTGGGGCGGCCACGAGGGCTCCATGCTCTTTTTTGTCTTTGCGCTGGGGCTGTGGGGCGCCCTGGTGGCCCTTTGCTCCAAGCGGGTCGATCCGCTGATCACAATCCGGGTATTGGCCATCATGGGGCTGATCGTCGGGCTGTTCGGCCTCTATACCCTGGTCTTCTCCAGCCCGTTTGACCGCCAGTTCCCGGGGCCGCTGGAGGGGCGCGATCTCAACCCCATGCTGCAAGATATCGGCCTCATCATCCACCCGCCCCTGCTCTATCTCGGTTACGTCGGCTTTGCGGTCAACTTCGCCTTCGCCATGGCGGCGCTGCACTCGGGCCGGCTCGATGGCGCCGTGGCCCACTGGAGCCGCCCCTGGGCGCTCGGCTCCTGGGTGTTTCTCACCGCCGGCATTGTGCTGGGCTCCTGGTGGGCCTATTACGAGCTCGGCTGGGGCGGCTGGTGGTTCTGGGATCCGGTGGAAAATGCCTCCCTCTTGCCCTGGCTGCTCGGCACCGCCCTGCTGCACGCCCTGGTGGTGTGCGAGAAGCGCGGCGCTTACGGCCACGCCGTGTTGCTGCTCTCCATCTTCACCTTTTCGCTGAGCCTGCTCGGCACTTTCGTGGTGCGCTCCGGCGTGCTCACCTCGGTGCACGCCTTTGCGGTGGACCCCAGCCGCGGCCTCACCCTCTTGTTGCTGCTCGGCTTGTTATTGACCTGCGCACTCACCCTGTTTGCCCTGCGGGCGGACATTCGCGCCCCCTATGCCCGCTTTGGCTTGCTGTCAAAAGAGGGGCTGCTCGGCGCCGCCATCCTGCTGCTCAGCGTGGCCTGCGCCAGCGTGCTGCTCGGCACCTTCTACCCCATGGTGTTCCAGTCGCTCCATCTGGGCTCTCTCTCGGTGGGCGCCCCCTATTTCAATACCATCTTCGTGCCGCTGGCCCTCTGCCTGATGGCGCTGATGACCCAGCTGCCGCGCCTGCGCTGGCAGCATCTGGCAACCCAGCGCCGCATCAAGGTGCTGCTCCCATGCCTGTTCGGCCTGCTGGGGGGCGCCTTGCTGAGCCTCGCCTATCCCGAGCCGCTGCGAGGCGGTTGGCTGGGGCTCGCGGCCAACGTGCTCAGCCTCTGGCTGATGGCCAGCCTGCTGCTCCCGCTCTTGCAACCGACATCGCTGCGTGAGCTCACCCTCAATCGGTTCGGCAGCCTGCTGGCCCACCTCGGGGTGACGGTGTGCGCCCTCGGCATTGCGCAGGTGAGTCACCACAGTCAGGAGGGGGGCGCGGTACTCGCCGCAGGCCAGCCCTATCGACTCGGCGCCTTCGAGTTTCGCTATGAGGGGAGCGAGCCGATCATCGGCCCCAACTACACCGCCGAGCGCATCACTCTCGGCGTGCATAAGAACGGTAAAGAGGTCGCCAGGCTCACCCCGGAGCGACGCCACTACAGCGTGCGCACCATGAACATGAACGAGCCCGGCATCGCGTGGGGGCTGTTTGGCGATCTCTACGTGGTGCTCGGCGAGAAGATGGGTCCCGGCGCCTATGCCATGCGGCTGCACTACAAGCCGCTGGTGCGCTGGATCTGGCTCGGTGGCCTGTTGATGATGGCGGGCGGCGCCCTGCGCCTGCTCGCCCGCCGGCCGCTGCTGGCTAGCCATCCAGCCCCAGCTGCCGCCCCCTACCCTCGGCTTGAACAGGAGTCCTTATGAACGCCCGTTTGCGCCTGTTCGTGCCGCTCGTGCTCACTCTGGGGCTCGGTACCCTGCTCTGGCTCGGCCTTGGCAACAACCCCTACAGCCAGGATGAGGCCGTCGCTGGGCGCACCCTGCCCGCCTGGCAGAGTGACGATCTGCTTGGTGGCGCTCCCATCCACACCGCGGCGCTCAAGGGGGAGCCCTTCGTGCTCAACGTCTGGGCCAGCTGGTGCCCCAACTGCCGCGCCGAGCATCCGCTGCTGGGTGAGCTGGCCAGCGCCGTGCCCCTCTATGGCCTCAACTATCGGGACAAGGGGGATGCCGCCCGCGCCTGGCTCACCGAGGCGGGCAACCCCTATCGCGCCGTGCTGGCCGACCCCGACGGCCGACTCGCACTGGAGCTCGGCGTCTACGGCACACCGGAGACCTATCTCTTTGACAGCGACGGTACCCTGCTGACCCGCCATACCGGCCTGCTCACCCGGGAGATCTGGCTACGCCAGTTTGCCCCCCTGCTTGCAAAGGCCCGCAGCAACATCGCTAGCCAGCCCGAAATGGAAAGAGAAGTGGAGAGAGAAGTAGAGAGACAAGTGCAGGAGAGCAAGCCATGAGCCGTCTCGGCCACGCCCTGATAGCGCCACTCTTGCTGGCCTTGAGCCTCGGGGCCCTTGCCAGCGGGGTCGACACCTATGAGTTTCGCCACCCCGAGCGGCAGACCCGCGCTCAGGAGCTGGCCCGCGCCCTGCGCTGCCCCCAGTGTCAGAACCAGAACCTGGTGGAGTCCAACTCCCCCATCGCCCGGGATCTGCGGCTCGAGGTCTACCGCTGGGTGGATGAGGGGCAGTCTGATGAGCAAGTGATCGCCCGCATGACGGAGCGCTTCGGCGATTTCGTGCGCTACGATCCCCCCTTCAAGCGCAGCACGGTGCTGCTGTGGGGCGGCCCCGCCCTCTTGCTGTTGTTGGCGCTCAATCGCCTGCGCAGGAGCCTGCATCGCCGGCAACCGGCGCGGGTGCCGCTTATTGGCGACAGAGCCGAGGGGGCGCTCGCCCACGACCCCAGGGCCGAGCTGAACCGGCTGATCATGGCCGAGCAGCAGGCGGGGCTTGCCCCCCACAGCCGCCTCTACCGGGAGCTGGAACTGGCCCGCCTCGCCAACGCCACCCCAACCGCCGAGCAAACTCTGCGCGACCGGCTGGCCAAGGACCGCACCGCCCATCCGCAGCTTAGGCTGCGCACCTGGATACTGCTTGGGGGCCTGTTGCTGGCGCTGATGGCTGGTATTTATGCCGGCACCGGCCGCTATCAGGCGTGGCAGGCTTATCAGTCGCGCCCCGATCCGCTGGCGGGATTGAGCCCGCGGGATCTGCAGGACAAGGAGCTGGGCGCCCTGCACCAGCGTCTGCAAGCCAACCCCGCCGATCTCGACGGCTGGGCGGCGCTCGGCCAGCTCTATCTCTATCGGGACGAGTATGCCAACGCCCTGCTCGCCTACCAGCGCCTCGCCCTGCAAGAAGGGGGGGCCAGCGCGGCGACCCAGGCCGCCCAGGCCACCGTGCTCTACTACCAGGCAGGCCAGCAGCTCACCCCGGAGGCGCTGCGTCTGCTTGATAGCGCGCTCAAGCAGGACAAGGGCGAGGTGAGCTCCCTGATGCTGCTCGCCTCCGATCACTTCCTGCACGGCCGCTACTCCCAGGCCATCGCCCTCTGGCAGCAGTTGCTGGACGAAGAGCGCCCCCGCATCAACCGGACCGCGCTGATCGAGGCGATCCAGACCGCCCGCATGATGGGAGGCTGACCGCACGTATGATGGGGGCTGAATGCCCCTGTCACGTTTGGCCCGCACAAGCACCGCCGGCAGGAAAATCACTTGCCAACCTCCCGTCGGCGGCCGAACAATAGGCGTCTATTGAACCTGTTTCTGGAGCAGCTCCCATGATCCCCATTCGCTGTCACACCGTCTCCGGCGTCGCGCTCTCCACCGTCCAGGGCGAGACCCGGTTGCTGATGATGAAACGGGTCAAGGGCGGCTTCTGGTGTCATGTGGCGGGCACGGTCGAGACGGGGGAAACCGGTTGGCAAACCATAGTGCGCGAATTTCGCGAGGAGACCGGCATCGTCGTGCAGGAACTCTACAACGGCCAGTATCTGGAGCAGCTTTACGAGCACGCCACCAACACCGTCTGTCTGGTGCCGGTGTTCGTGGTCTACTGCCCGCCAACGCAGGCGGTGACCCTCAACCACGAGCACACCGAGTACCGCTGGTGCAACCTGGCCGAGGCCAAGGCACTGGCAGGCTTCCCCGGCCAGCAGGCACTCTATGATCACCTCTGGCACTACTTTGTCGAAAACAGCCCCTCGGTGCTGATGAGGGTGGCCATGACACCATAGCGGATACATGCCAAGAGCCCTACCCTTATCCCCTTGATCCTGTGATGATCCACATCCGGCCATGGCGGCCATCAGCACATGTTGCCGCCCCTGATCAGGCCATTTTCAGCAGAGATGATCACCCAGAATGAGCGAGAGGAAGGAAACAAGCAGCAGAGAGAGTTAAAAAAGTCACTATCTGGCGGCCAGGGGGCGCCGCCAGCCGCGCGCCGCGACCAGGTTCCCCACTCCTGCCCACCCCATTATTACTCGTATGAAGCCACCCATAGCCGCCATTACCGTTATTTCAAGGTGCGCCATCCCATAAAATTGAAATATCGGGCCATTAGACGTTGTGAAGCGTCAATTACCGTCATATAACTTAGCCAAATATCCCTGTCAGCCGTACGGTAGCGTCAAATCATGATTACTCGCCCTTTTCTTACCCTGTTGCTCGGTGCCTTCCTTGTTCCCGTCAGCATGGAGAGCGCCCAGGCCAATCCGTTTTCAGCCCAGCCCCACTCCCCCAACAGCTTTCTGGAGCAGCGCAACGATCTGGCGCTGAGCTCAGCCGCCTTCGTGGTGGCCAACCCGCGCACCGGTGAAGTGCTGTCGGAGCGCAACGCCAACCGGGTGATGCCGATAGCCTCCATCACCAAGTTGATGACGGCGCTGGTGGTGCTCGATGCCAACCAGCGTCTCTCCGAAATGCTGACCGTCACCATGGCCGACGTGGACAGACTCAAGGGCACCGGGTCGCGGCTGGCGGTGGGCTCGCGCCTGAGCCGGGCCGACATGCTGCACATCGCCCTGATGTCGTCGGAAAACCGCGCCGCCTCGGCGCTGGCCAGAAACTACCCGGGTGGCCAGCGCGCCTTCATCGAGGCCATGAACGCCAAGGCCCGCATGCTCGGCATGTGGAGCACCCAGTTCTCCGACAGTACCGGCCTCACCCCTCGCAACGTCTCCAGCGCCCACGATCTCGCCAAGCTGGTGGCGGCGGCATCCACCTATCCGCTCATTCGCCAGTACTCCTCCACCGAGGAGCGCATGGTGCGCAACGGCAAGCGTCAGCTGCACTACCTCAACTCCAACCGGCTGGTGCGCGAAGGGAGCTGGCCCATCTCCCTCTCCAAGACCGGCTATATCCGCGAGGCGGGTCGCTGCCTGGTGATGGCCACCCAGATCAACCGCGAGCCGGTGATCATGGTGCTGCTCAATGCCGATACCCCCAACGCCCGGGTGGCCGATGCCAAGCGGATCAAATCCTGGCTGGAGAGCTCCGGTCGCATGAGCCTGACCGCCCAGTCCACTCCCCAGACCAAGCTGTTCAGCAGCCAGTAACGCTCCCGGCTATCATCGTCAAAAAAGCCCCCGCACCTAGGTGCGGGGGCTTTTGTTATTTTGTTTCGGGTTTATGGCCTTCCGACATATCTCTTACTCGTTTAACGGCAGCGCCTTTCTGTCCAATTTTCCGCTGCCGGTCTTGGGCAGGGCATCCAGCAGGATGAGCCGCGCCGGCACCATGTAGTGCGGCAGCGTCGCCTGCAGCCCCTTGCGCAGGGCGAGGCGATTGAGGGTCACCCCGCTTTTCGCCTCCACGTAGCCCACCAGCATGGCCTCGTCCCCCTCGCCCACCAGACGCACCGCCGCCTCCTGCACCCCGGCCTGACGGCGCAGCCCCGCCTCCACCTCGCCGAGCTCGATGCGAAAACCGCGCAGCTTGACCTGATCGTCGCGTCGTCCCAGATAGAGGAAGCTGTCCGCCCCCAGCCGCCGCACCCGATCGCCGGTGCGATAGAGGCGATGGGTGGCAAGGCGCAGGAAGGCTGCGCTGGTCAAGGCCGGCTTGCGCCAGTACCCCTCGCACAGGGCCGGGCTCTCGATGCAGAGCTCGCCGCACTCCCCCTCTGCCACCGGCTGCCCCGCCTCGTCCAGCACCCAGTGACGATAGCCGGGCAGGCTGTGGCTGATGGTGATCTGGCCATCAGTCGGTGGCCAGATCACCTCGCTCACCAGCGACCAGACGGTGGCCTCGGTGGGCCCGTAGCAGTTCCACAGCCGCCGGGTGCGGGCACAGAGCTGCTCGGCCAGTCCTGGGTCCAGCGCCTCGCCGCCGCACAGGGCGGTGAGGGTATTGCGTCCCTGCCAGCCGGCCTTGAGCAGCATGCGCCAGCAGGCCGGGGTGGCCTGCAGCCAGTTGATGGAGGGGTCGGCCTCGAGCAGGGCCAGCATCCCCAGCGGATCCTTGTTGTGCTCGCCGCCGGCCACCGTCAACCGGCCACCGCCCCAGAGCGGCCCCAGCATCTCCAGCAGGGAGATGTCGAAGGCCGGGGTGGTGATAAAGAGCCAGTGGCAGCTCGGTGAAAGCCCGAGCCGTTCGCGGATCCCGTCGAGGAAGCAGAGCAGGGCCCGCCGGCTGATGACCACCCCCTTGGGCTCGCCGGTGGAGCCCGAGGTGAACATCATGTAGGCGGCCAGGGCGTCATCCACCTGGGGCCAGGAGACGGCCCCTGCCGCTGCCGGCCCGTCGAGGGTGCGCAGTGGACAGCCGAAGGCGGGGGCCGGCCTGTCGCCGTCGCAGATCACCGCCGACAAGCGCGCCTGACGGGCGATCCCCTGCAGCCGCTCCACCGGAAAGTCCGGCTCAAGGGGCACGAAGGTGAGGCCAAGCCGCAGGCAGGCCAGCAGGCTGGCCACCAGATCGGGGCTGCGGGAGAGATAGAGGCCAACCCGCTCCCCCACCGCCAGTCCCTGCAGACGGGCGGCAATCTGGCCCACCCGATCATTGAGCGCGCCGTAACTGAGCCACTGCCCTGCGGTTGCACCGTCCCGGCTCTCTGCCATTTCCACACTCATGCCCACCCCCATACAAATGGCGGGGGCCAGCGGGGTGGCGGCCAGACATGCCGCCAGCCGCGCATCCAGGTTGGCCGCCCACTCACGGGGGGCAGGCCGGGTTTGCACGAGCGGAGCCTCATGCTTGATGGTCACTGTCATAGCGCGGCCTCCGTTTGGCGCACCAGCCAGTGCCGATAGAGCCGGCTGGGGGATGGATGGGCCTTAAGGGTCTGCAGGGTAAGCGGCGCCCGCTCCTGGCCAAACGCCTCGTTGAGGGCCGCCAGCAGGGCGAGCTGCTGCACCGAATCCACCCCGAGTTCACACAAGGTCTGCTGCCAGATGCCGGGTACGCCGCACTGGCGCTCCCACAGGGCCACCAGCACGCGGGCCTCGGCCGGTGGCTGAGCCAGGCCGGGTTCAGCCCTGGTGGTGGCCACCTGCGCCTTCGCCGGGGACGGTGCCGCCGCCAGTTCGGCCGGTTGGCTCAGATCCGCCTGCGCCAGCCAGTCGAGCTCGGCCAGCCAGTCAGCCAGCACCGCCTCGGCCCGGGCCTCGGGGATCTGCTCGCCGTCGAACTCGAGGCGCAACTGGAGCGTCTCGCCCCGGCTGCTGACCACGAGCGACAGAGGAAGCTCCACCTTCTCCACCACGGCGCCAAAGCGCGGCACCAGCTGGTGAGGTTCGGGGGCGGCAGGGGCCGCCGGCATGGGGTAGTTCTCGAACACAAACAGGCTCTGGAACAGACGCGCCCGGCCTTTGGTCAGTGCCGCCAGCGACTGGGTGCCGTGCTCATTGAGCGCCATCAGGTCGGTCTGCAACCGGGCGATATGCTCGGCCAGGGTCAGCTCGGTGCGCCACGCCAGCGCCAGCGGCAGGCTGTTGATATAGAGCCCGACGCTCGCGGTGATCCCCTCGATGGGATAGTCCCGCCCCGGGGTCACGTTGCCCACCAGGGTGACGGCATCGCCAGAGCGGCGTGCCAGCAGACGGTGCCAGGCATATTGGGCCAACAGGCCCGCGGTCACGCCAAGGTCGCGGACACGGTGGGCGAGCAAGGTCGCCACCTCAGCCGGCAACGACGTGGCGCACACCGCCGGTCGCTGCTGGGTATGGCGCCCGCTTGAGCCTGCGTCCAGCGTCACCCCGAACAGGCAGGCGAGATCGTTAGGCTTGGCCAGCAGCTCGCCCCGCCCCTGCCAGTAGGCGTCGGCGCTGCGGGTTTGGCTGGCGATATGGCGGCCAAATTCGAGCCAGGCGGTATCCGGCTCGCGCTGCGGCAGCAGGCCGTTCATCAGCGCCTGATAGCCGCGATGCAAGGAACCCAGCAACACGGGGCCGCTCCAGCCATCCAGCACGCCGTGATGGGCGCTGAAGATCACCTTGTGGTGATCGGGGGCCAATTTGAAACAGGCAAGGCGCAGCAGGGGCGCCTGCTCCAGCGGGATCGGACGGGCCAGATCCTGCTCGCGGTAGGCCTGGATCCGTGCCTCTGCATTTTCCACTTCAGACAAATCCTCATAGTGGAATGGCAACTCGGCGCGCTTGAGGATGCGCTGCAGCGCGACCCCGTCAGCCAGAACCAGTTCGCTGCGAAGGGCCGGCCAGCGAGCGATCTGCCCCTGCCAGGCCTGACGGTAGACCGCCACGTCCAGCGGCTGGTGATAGTCCATCTCGGTCTGCAGGTGATAGGCGTGATCCCGAGGCAGCAACGCCCTGTGATGGAACATGCTCTGCTGAAGCGAGGTCATGGGCAGCAGGGTCTCTACCTCACGCCCGCTCAGCACCCGATCGAGCGCGGCTTGCGAGAGGCCAAGCCCCGGGAAGTCGCTCGGGGTATGACGTGGGGCCTTCAGGTTGCAGCAGTGTTCCACCAGCGCCGTCAGGTTGTCCGCCAGCCGCGCCATCAGGGCGTCGCTCGCCTGCTGGTTGAGGGCGCCCACCTGGCGCAGGGTGAGGCGGCCATCAAACACGCCCCCGTGCAGACTGACCAGCTCGCGCGGCAGGTTGTCAGGGGACGTGGGGGCCCCCGGCGCCAGCGGCAGGGGTTGCCAGGGTTGAGCGGCCTCGCCCTGATGGCTGACCCCCAGGTAGTTGAAGACCACCAGGGCTTCGGGCAGTGCCCAGCCACGAGGGTGGTGCAGGCGCAGGGCGTTGAAGCCCACCCCCTTGTCCGGCACGGCGCGCAGCTGCTCCTTGGTGGCGCACACCAGTGCATCCCACTCCTTGGCATCTGCCAGCGCCAACGGGTAGGTGCTGGTGAACCAGCCGAGGGTACGGCTCACGTCGAGTTCCGCATCGATGGCCTCACGACCGTGTCCTTCCAGCATCACGCAGTGACGGCTGCCGTAACCCTGCTCGCTCAGGGTACGAGTCAGTGCCGCCAGCAGCAGGTCGGGCACCCGGGTGAAGTAGGCCTGGTTGGCGGTGTCGATGAGACGAGCCGTGGTCTCCTGACTCAGTTGCAGCAGGCTGGCGGCGGCGCGGCCATCGGCGGCGCGCGCCGCTTCCAGCAGGTGACCCTGGCTGCCTTCCCCCTGAGCCAGCCAGAAGCCAAGCTGTTCCTCTTCCCGTTTGGCGTAGGCCGCCAGCCCCTCACCCCACTGGCGATAGCTGCTGCCCTTAGCGGGCAGCGGCTCGCCCCTGCTCACCCGTGCCAGATCCTCGGCCAGGATGCGCCAGGAGACCGCATCGATCACCAGGTGATGGAAGGCGAGGAAGAGTCCCTCCACCGTCTCGCGATCGCCCTCCCGTTCACCTTCCAGAGAGAGATTGCGCAGGCGGGCCCAGGCCAGGGTGTGGCCGCTGGCAGGGTCGAAATCTCCCTGCAGCTCGGTCAGGCGGGCCTGCAGCTCGGTCTCATCAAGATTGGCGGCATCCAGGGTCGGCAGCGGCGGCAATGGCAGTTCGGCCAGATAGCGCTGGCCGGTCGGGGTCACCGCCAGGCGCAGGGCATCGTGGTGCTGGCGCAACGCATCCAGCCAGCCGCGCAGGGCCTCATCGTCCACCCCGACCGGCAGGCGCAGGATCACCCCCTGGTTCCAGTGACCGGACTTGGCAAAGCCCTGCTCGAAGAACCAGTGCTGAATGGGGTGGAGCGGGAACTCGCCGGTCAGGCTGCCCTGCTCGCTCCTGTGGCTGACTGCCTGCTGCTGGCCGAGCTGGCGGCAGAGGCGGCGCACCGTCTTGGCTTCGAACACGTCCTTCACGCTGCAGTGCAGTCCCGCATCCCGCAGCCGGGTGGTGAGCTGGATGCTGAGGATGGAGTCACCGCCTAAGCGGAAGAAGTCATCCTCCACCCCGAGCGGTTGCTTGAGCACCCCTTGCCAGATGGCCAGCACTGTCTGCTCCAGTTCGTTTTGCGGCTCGCCCTTGCTCTGCTGCCAGACGATGGCGGGCAGACGGCGCAAGTCCAGCTTGCCGTTGGGGGTGAGCGGCATCTCGGGCAACCAGCAGAGGCGCGCCGGCACCATGTATTCGGGCAGGCACTCGCCGGCCCGCTGCAGCAGGGCATCACCATCGGGCTCCCTTGCCCCGGCCTGCAAACAGGCGTAAGCCAGCAGGCGCCCCTCCTGTACCACCACCTTGATCTGGCGAATGGCCGGGCACAATTCGGCAAGCCGGGTCTCTATCTCCCCCGGCTCGATGCGATAGCCGCGCAGCTTGATCTGCTCGTCTATCCGGCCCAGATACTGGATGTTGCCATCACGGCGCAGCAGGGCCCGATCGCCGGTGCGATAGAGGCGATGGGTACGTTCCTCATTCGTTGCATCAAAGGCCAGCTCGATAAAGGCCTCCTGGGTACGTTCCGGCAGATTGAGGTAGCCGCGGGCCAGCCCCAGCCCCGCCAGGCAGAGCTCGCCGGGCACCCCCACCGGGCAGAGGTTGCCCGCCTCGTCCAGGATCAGTGCCTTCAGGTTGTTGACCGGTCGACCGATTGTGATGGGCACCCCCGGGGTGAGCCGTGCGCAGAGCGCGGTGACGGTGCACTCGGTCGGGCCGTACATGTTGAACAGCGCCACCCGCTCCCCCCAGCGCTCCACCAGGCTGCTCGGGCACGCCTCGCCGCCAAAACCGATGGCCTTGAGGGAACCGAGATCCGTCGGTGGCAGCAGGTTCGCCAGCAGGGCGGTCGGCAAAATCATATGGCTGGCACCCCGAGCGATCGCGGCACTGATCACCCCCTCGCCCGGCTCGCCGAAGTGCAGGGCCGCGCCGCAGTAGAGCGGCAGCAGGGTGGTCATGTTGCCGGCATCGAACGAGAGGGACATGCAGTTGAACATGGCGCCATTCTGATCAAGGGCGATGCGCTCGCCGTGATCCGCCATCAGATTGACCAGGCTGCCCTGCTCCACCATGACCCCCTTGGGCAGGCCGGTGCTGCCGGAGGTGTAGATGATCTGGGCCAGCATGGCGGCGTCCCGGGGTAGTGCGGGCGTGCTGGTTGGCATCTTGTCCAGCGCCAGCTGGTGCAGGTTGTGGTAACCGGCATCTGTGCCCTTGATGGCCTCGGCAAGCCGGGCATCCGGCTCTCCCCCGAGCACCAGCGCAATACTGGCGTCGCTCAGGATATGGGCCAGCCGCTCGGCAGGATAGGCAGGGTCGAGGGGCACATAGGCAGCCCCCGCCTTCCAGCAGGCGAGCAGGGCGATGACGAAGGCGACATCGCGTCTGGCCTGGATGCCGATGGCGGCGCCCGGGGTAACGCCGCAGGATTGCAGCCAGTGAGCCAACTGGTTGGCACGCACCTCCAGCTCGCCATAGGTCAACGATTGCTCGCCGTCGCTCACCGCCAGCGCGTCCGGCAACTGAATAGCCCGCCGCTCGATATGGCAGAGCAGGGTATCGCGGCTCGGGTAGTCCGGCGGCAAGTCGGCAAGCTGTGCGGCCAGCGCCGCCTGGTCGGTGCCCGCCTCCAGCGGCAGTTGCCAGATGTCGGTCTCGGGGGCCGCCACCACGGCGCGCATCAGGTGCAGCAGGCGATCGGCAAGCGCCTGGATGGTCTCTCGCTCGAACAGGGCGGTGGCAAACAGCCAGTCCACCCTGACGGAGTCCATCAGCTCGGTCACCTTGACCGAGATGTCGGTCTTGGCCGGCAGCACCGGCGAGGTCTCCTCCACCAGCTGGCAGCCGGGGATGAGATCGTTGAAGTCCACCTTGGCCTGATAGACCAGCATGATCTGGAAGATGGGGTTGATGGCGGTGGTGCGATCGGCGCCGATGGCCTCGGCCAGCGCCTCGAAGCGGTAGAGCTGGTGATCGAAGGCCGCCAGATCCTCCTCCCGGCACTGCTGCAGATAGTCGACAAAGCTGGGCCGCCCCTCCAGCTGGGTTCTCAGCACCAGGGTATTGACGAAAAAGCCCACCAGCGACTCGATCTCGTGGCGCTCGCGATAGGCGAGCGGGGTGCCGATCACCACCTCCTTCTCGCCGCTCTGGCGCACCATCAGCAGGGCAAACAGGGCGTGCAGACCGATGAAGTTGGAGGTGCTGTGGCGCTGGCAGAGGCGCTTGAAGCTCTCCCACAGATCGTTGTCGATGGTGGAGAAGACCAGCTCGCCGCCGCTGTCCTGATGGGCCGGGCGCGGCTTGTCGAGCGGCAGACCGTGGACCTCGGGGCTGCCACCGAGCCGATCGACCCAGAACGGCTTGAACTCGGCGTGATAATCGAGAAAACGGTCCGAGTTGAACCAGCGGGCATAGTCGATGTAGGTGAGCGGCAGCTCGCTCACCTGCAGGGGGTCGCGATTCTGGTGGGCAAGAAAGGCGCGCTTGAGATCCGCGAACATGTTCTTGACCGACCAGCCGTCGGAGATGATGTGGTGCTGGGTGATCAGCAGCACGTGCTCGCGGCTGCCGAGCCGGATCAGGTGCACCCGGCTCAGATCCCCCTGGGTCAGGGAGAAGGGGCGGCCGATCTCCTCGCGCACCCGGCGGGCCACATAGGCTTCGCGCTCGGCAATGGGCTCTGCGCTCACGTCCTCAATCTGCAGCGTGAAGGGCATGTGGGGCAGGATCTCCTGCGCGCCCCTGCCCGCCTCGTCCTTGATGAAGCGGGTACGCATGCTGGGGTGGCGGGCAAACAGGTGGTCGAAGGCAAACTCCAGCGCCGCAGTGTCCAGCTCTCCCTTGACGCGAAAATAGACCGGCATGTTGTAGAGGTGGGAGGCCTCCTCGTACTGCTCGATAAACCAGAGCCCGCTCTGGGACGAGGAGAGCGGCCCCTGCCGGGCGCCCTCGGCGGCGATAGGTTCTTCGAAGGCGGCACGGGCCGCCAGGCAGCGCACCAGCTCATCCTTGTGGGCCTTGATGGTGGCACCGATGGCCGGCGTCACCGCCTCCTTGCTCGACTGGGAGATAAGCTGGCCCTTGTCGTTCAGCGCCAGCTTCACTCCCTGCCGTTCCAGCTGTTTCAACAGCAAAATCATATTGTTCATCTGTTTCTCAAGCCTCAGGCACTCAGGGTGGCGCCGCCGTCGACGACCAGATCCTGCAGCGTGATGTGGCTGGCCAGATCCGAGGCCAGGAAGAGGACGGTATGGGCGATCTCCGCCGGGGTGGCTACCTTGCGCAAGGGGATGCCGAGCTTGAACTGCTCCGGCAACCCGGCAATGGTGCGGGCCATGGCCTCCTCGCTTGGCAGCATGCCGCGCAGCATGGGGGTATCCGTCGAGCCCGGCGACACCAGGTTGGCGCGCACGCCGAAGGGGGCCAGCTCCAGCCCCACCGTCTGGGTCAGGCTGGTGACCGCCGCCTTGGAGGCGCAATAGGCTGCCATCTGCATGCGCGGCACATGGGCGGCGTTGGAGCCGATGGTGACGATGGCACCGCGCCGCTGCCCCTTGAAGTGGGGCACCAGGGCCCGCAGCAGATAGAAGACGCCGCTGGCGTTGACCGTCATGCAGTCGTGCCAGTCGTCATCGCTCAGAGTCTCGGTGGAGCCGAGGCGCAGCACCCCGGCCCCGTTCACCAGCACATCGAGCCCACCGTCCGCCAGCAACGCTGCGCAGCATGCGTTGACCGCCTTCGAGTCGCCAATATCGAGCAGCCGGGTGGCATAGGGGTAGTCGGCTTCGGGAAACGCCAGATCCAGCCCCACCACACAGGCGCCGGCCGCCACGAACTGCGTCGCCACCTCGCGGCCGATGCCGCGCCCGGCTCCGGTCACCCAGACCCGCTTGCCACTGAAATCAAAGGCCATTGCTTGTTGCTCCTTGCTCATCACCACACCATCTCCACGCTCTCTTCGTCCTCGGCAAGCAGGCCGTCGAGGAAACGGCAGAAGTCATCCAGCCGAGGGTGATCGAACACGTCGGAAACCTTGACCTGCACCCCGAACTCGGCGCCGAGCCGGTTGACTATCTGGATGGTCTGCAGGGACTGGCCCCCCAGTTCGAAGAAGTTGTCGGCGGGCGCCATGGTGGCCAGCCCCAGGATCTGCTGCCAGATGGCGCCGACCCGATTCTCGGTCTCGCTGCCCAGGGTCAGGGCTTCGCCGCCCGCCTGGTAGGCGGCCAGCAGGGCCTTGCGATCCAGCTTGTTGGAGCCGGTGCGGGGCAGCTGGTCATAGTAGCGATAGTCGGTGGGGATCATGGCGGCAGGCAGCACCTTGGCCAGCTGCGCCTTGATGACCCGGCTGTCGCGCTCCGGCCCCGCCACGAAGGCCACCAGCCGGCGCACGCTGCCGATGCTCACCCCCTGCACGCAGGCCTCGTCCACCCCCGGCAGGGCCAGCAGCTGGGCCTCCACCTCGCCGGGCTGAATGCGATAGCCGCTTATCTTGAATTCGTTGTCGCGCCGGCCGAGGTAGACCAGCCGGCCGGCCACCAAGCGCACCCGATCGCCGGTGCGATAGACGGGCAGCTCCTCCTCGCCGATCCGCAGGGAGCCAAAGCTCCCTTGCACGCCCCCCACGTAGCCGTTGGCCAGCTGCGGGCCGAGCAGCACCAGCTCTCCCTCGCTGGCAGGTTGCTCCCCCGCCCCCAGGATAAGCGCCTGCATGCCGGGCAGCGGCAGGCCGATGGGCAACTGGGCCTGGCTCGGGTCTTCTTGCTGCAGCTCCTGGGTGGTCACCACCACTGTGGTTTCGGTGGGGCCGTAGGTGTTGAAGAGGCGCACATCGGAGCGGCCCTGACGCTGCCACTGGGCCAGCTGCTCGGGGTAGACCGCCTCGCCGCCGATGATGACGGTGGTAAGCCCGGCAGGAATGTGGGCCTGACCCGCCGTCAGCGCCACTACCCACTCGTTCCAGAACGCGGTGGGCAGGTCGAGGTGGGTGATCCCCATCTGCTCCACCCCGGCCGCAAAGGCGGGCATGGATTCGAGCAGGGCGTCGGTGCGCAGCACCAGAGTCGCGCCGGCGCTCAAGGTGGCGAACACCTCCTCGATGCTGGCGTCGAAGTTGAAGGGGGCGAATTGCAACATCCGCGCGTCTTCATCCAGGTGATAACGGCAGCGGGCGGCGGCGGCGAAGTGATCCAGCGCGCCGTGGCTGACCGCCACCCCCTTGGGCAGACCGGTGGAGCCCGAGGTGAACATCAGGTAGGCGACGGCGCGGCCGGCGGCCGGCTGGTTCAAGCGGTTATCGCTCACCAGATCCCCCGCCAGCAGATCCCCAACCAAGAGAGTACGCCCCTCAAACAGGCTGGCCAGCTTGTGGCGGTACTCGGCCTGGGTGATCAGGGTCTTGACCTCCCCCAGCCGCAGAATATGGCCCTGGCGCTCCAGCGGCTGCTCGGGATCGAGCGGCACGTAGACTGCGCCCGCCAGCAGCACCGCCAGCTGGGCGAAGATGGCCTGGGGGCTGCGCGCCAGCATGACACCGACCCTGTCTCCCGGCTGAACACCGGCGGCCTGCAGGGCGGCTGCCATCTGTTCAGATCTGGCCAGCAGCGCCTCGTAGCTGAAGCGGGCCTCTCCCTGCTCCGTACTCTGAATCAAGGCGATCTTGTCCGGGGTCTGGGCGGCGAAGTGGCAGAGCGCCTCCAGCACCGGCCGTGTCTTGATCACTTCATGAGCGGGGCCGGCGATCAGGGCGCTGGCCCGCTGCTCGGCCAGCCAGTCGGCCTTGAGCGCCCCTAGGGTCTGGGTAGGCTCGGCCAGCCAGCGACCCAGCAAGGCGAACAGGGTATCGGCGATGGCCGCCAGATCGGCCTGCTGGTAGCAACCCGGGTTGGCGTCCAGATCCAGTCTGGGCTGGCCATCGACGCCAACCTGCACCTCGATGGTGAGATCTTCCACCGGGCCGGCGCTGATGTTGAGAATATGGGCAGATAGCGGCCCGAAGCGGCGAGCGTGATCAAACGGCATGATGTTGACCAGCGGGCCGAACAGGCGCTTGTCGCCACCCACCAGACCGAGGTCGCGGCGCAGCAGCTCGTAGCGGTAGTGCTGATGCTTGCGCACCCCGCGCTTGGCCTTGGCCACGGCGTCGGCGGCAACCACCAGACTCAGCCCCTCATCGAGCGCCAGTGCCAGCGGAGTGATGTTCATCTGCATGCAGGGCACGGTCAGGGAGGCCGAGCCGATGCGGTTCATCATCATCAGGCCAAACAGGGTCTTCTCCTGACCGCTCGACAGCGACAGCTGGGCAGACAGGCCGGCCAGCAGCAGATCGGGCCAGCCCAGCTTGTGCTCGTCGGCAAAGCCGGTCAGGGATTGCCACAGCACCGCCGGCAGCGGGCGGCTCTCGCGGATAAACTCGGCAGCGATGGGGGCGCGGGCTTCGCTGAAAGATTTCACCTCGGGCCAGCCTTGTAGTTGCTCCTGCCAGAAGGCGCGAGCGGCGGCGTTCTTGCCGCTCTGCTCGCGGCTCGCCTCTTCCGCCAGCACCTCAGCCAACGAGCCGAAGGGCGATGGGGAGTTCATCTCACCGGCCAGCCCCTCTGCATACAGCTCGGCGATGCGCTGGAACAGCAAGGTGGTGCCAAAGCCGTCGAGGGCGATGTGGTGCACGCAGCTGTAGAGATAATCGCGGCCGGGGCCGCGCAGCAGGGCGAAGCGGCAGGGCGCCTCTTGGGTCAGCTCGAACGGGCGGCGCAGATCGGCCCAGGCCCAGGCGCGGGCCAGCGTCTCGTCATCGCGCTCGAGGGAGACCTCTTCATAGGCCAGGGGCAGCTCATGCGAGACGAAGCAGACCGCCTCCTGATCGTCTTCGAAGTGGCCTTTGAGTGCCTCGCACTCCCCCACCGCCTTGGCAAGGGCTGCGACCAGCACGGCCGCCTCGACCTTGCCATCGAAGGCGATGCACTCGGCGGTGTTGAACATCGCCTTGTCGTCGTTGAGCAGATGTCCGGACCAGAGCCCCTGCTGGGGGATCGTCAAGGGGAAGCGGTTCATGGGGTCACCTCCAGCGCCTGGGCTGCCAACTTGGCCTCGATGAGGCACCACCAACCGTTGAGGGTCGGCAGCTTGGCGAGATCCACGAAGCCGAGCTCCACCCCGGCGGCGCGCCACTCGGTGAGCAGGGCCATGATCCGCACCGAATCCAGACCGTAGTCGATGAGGTTCTCGTCGGGGTCAAACTCCCCTTCATCCTCGTCGATATGACTCAGCAGCCGCGCCTTGAGCCCCTCGTAGGTCAGCAACGGATTAGTGGGCAACGAATTGCTCTGGGTGGCAGAAGCGGAAGCCGGGGCAAGGGCCAGCACCTCCTCGCAGCGGATCACCTTGCCGCAGCGGGTCGCCACGTAGTCCAGCGCCATCTGGTGATCGGCCAGGGAGAAGTCCGCCACCCCGTCTGCCAGAAAGAAGGGCTGGATGTCGCGCATGAAGGCGTCGCAGGCGGTCATCATGCAGCCGATATGGCCGTAGATGCCGCCGATGATCAGCTGATCCCGCCCCAGCGCTTTGAGCATCTGCTCCAGCTCGGAGCGCTGGAAGGCGCTGTAGCGCCACTTGACCAGCACTGTGTCGTCCCGCTCTGGGCGCAGTGCTGCCACCACCTGCTGCTGCTCGGGCCGCTTGTTGAGACCCGGGCCCCACATGTCGTTGAGCAGGGCGCGATCTTCAGGGGATTGATCCTTGGGCTGGGCGGTGTAGAAGACCGGGATGCCGAGGGCCTTGCACTGCTTGCGCACGGCGGCCAGGCGCTCGGTCAGGGCCGCAATCAACGGGCTGTTTTCGCCATAGAAGGCGGTGAAGTATTCCTGCATGTCGTGGATCAGCAGTGCGGCGCGTTTGGGTTCCAGAGACCAGTCGACCTTGTTGGCCTTCCACTGGCTGGGCATGGCGTAATTGTTCAGGGTTGGGATAGCCATAACGTCATGATTCCTTTTTAGTTTTATGCTGTTGTCAGGGACTGGTTGGCGGCGATGGCGTGCGCAATGCGCGCCCGCAGCCCCTGCTTGTCAATCTTGCCCACCGCCGTCATGGGCAGGGCGTCCAGGGTTTCGAAACGGTCGGGCAGCTTGAAGTCCGCCACCCCGCGCTCACGCAGAAACTTGCGCAAGGCCAGCGGCTTCAAGGCGGGATCCGTGCTGACGATGAAGGCGCAGCTCTTTTCCCCCATGGCGCTGTCGGGCATGGAGACCAGGGCCGCATGGGTGATGGCCGGGTGGTGCAGCAGCTGGTTTTCCACCTCTTCCGCCGCGATCTTCTCGCCGCCTCGGTTGATCTGATCCTTCTGCCGCCCGACCACGGTGAGGTAACCATCGGCATCCTGTACCACCAGATCGCCGGAGCAGTAGAAACCCTCGGCATCGAACACCCGGGCGTTGTGGGCCGGGCTCTGGTAGTAACCGCGGAAGGTATAGGGGCCGCGGGTGTGCAGGGCGCCAGGCTCGCCGGGGGCGACCGGATTACCCGCTTCATCGAGGATGCGCACCTCGTCGTCCGGGCTCATGGGGCGGCCCTGGGTGTGGATCACCTTCTCGTCGGGGTCGTCCAGCCGGGTGTAGTTGACCAGCCCTTCCGCCATGCCGAACACCTGCTGCAGCCGGCAGCCGAGCAGCGGCCCTATCTTGCTGGCCACCGCCTCCCCCAGCTTGGCGCCGCCCACTTGCAGCAAGTCGAGGCTCTCGAGCTGAGTGCGCGCGGTGGGATCCGCTTCCGCGGCCTGCAGCCAGAGCGAGACCGCCGGCGGCACCAGCGAGGTGAGATTGACCCGGTGGCGGGCGATCAGCGGAAAACAGCTGATGGGGCTGGGATCGGGTGCGAGCACCACGGTGCCGCCCGCCTCGAACACCCCCAGGGCGCCCGGGGAGCTCAGGGGGAAGTTGTGGGGCGCCGGCAAGGCACACAGATAGCGGGTGTGGGGCCCCAATTCACAGATTTCATTGCTGCGGCGCACGCTGTACAGGTAATCGTCATGGGTGCGGGGAATAAGCTTGGGAGTGCCGGTGCTGCCGCCGGAGAGCTGGAAGAAGGCCACCTCGTCCGCCGGGGTCGGGCCAGATTTCACCGGCTCACTCTCAGCCCCCTTCGTCAACCAGTGAGTCAACCCCAGCGCCCCACCATCACCATCCAGCAGCACCAGCTCGGCGCCTATGGTTGTCAGCAGCTCGCTCTCGCGCCCCTTGCTCGCAAACAGCGGATGGGTCAGCGAGCCGATAAAGAGGCGCGGTGTGATCTGCTCGGCATAAGAGAGGAGCTCCAACCGGTTGTGGCTAAAGAGCGCGTTGACCGGCGCTATGCCGGCCTTGAGCAGGGCGAAGAACACCAGATAGAACTCAGCCACGTTGGGGAGCTGCACCAGTGCTGTATCCCCCGCCCCCAGGCCGTGGTGAGCCAGATTCGCGGCCAGCCGGCTCGAGGCGGCGTCCAGCTCGCCATAGCTGAAGCGGCGCTCGCCGCAGAGAATGGCCTCGGCGTCGGGGGCCAGCTCGCACTGGCGCGCCAGCATGGCAGTCAGCGGCTCGCCGCGCCAATAGCCCTTGGCGCGGTAGCGCTCCGACAACGCGTCAGGCCAGCGGGTATAGGGCAGGAAGCGGTTGGACTGGGTCATTGCGCCACCTCCGGACTCAGGCCCAGGGCTTTCAGATTCGGCAGCCCGCTCGGCCAGCCCAGATATTGACGCTGGGTCATTGCGCTACCTCCAAATCCAGGCCCAGGGCCTTGAGCATGGTGCCCAGCTTGGTGCCGGTCTCGGCCCACTCCATGGCTGGGTCCGAGTCCGCGACGATGCCGGCGCCGGCGAACAGCTCGACCTGATGGCCGTCGAGCACGCCGCAGCGGATCACCACGGCCCACTCGCCGTTGCCCTGGCTGTCGCACCAGCCGACGATGCCGCTGAACAGGGCGCGCCGGAAGGGCTCCTGCTCGCGGATGAACTGGCGCGCCAGATCGGTGGGATAGCCGCACAGGGCCGGGGTGGGATGAAGCTGGCAGGCAAGTGACAATACCGACGCCTCGCCACCATTGAGCCGCCCGGCGATGGGGGTGCCCAGATGCCAGAGGGTATCCGTGCTCATCAGGGAAGGATGAGAGGGGATCGCCAGCTCGCGGCAGTGGGGCGTCAGCACCCGGCGGATCTCGTCGATCACCAGGCGGTGCTCATGCTGATCCTTGCGAGAAGCCAGCAGATCCCGGGCCACCATTTCGTCCTGCGCTGGCTCGCTCGCCCGACGGGCGGAGCCCGCCAGCGGGTGGGTGAACACCTCTCCCCCGCTGACTCGCAGCAGCAGCTCGGGGCTGGAGCCAAGCAGGCGACGGTCCTGGCCGAGCGGCAGGGAGAAGTGGAAGGCGTGGGGATTCTGGGCCATCAAACGGGCCATCACCTGCTTAGGGTCGGCGGGCTGGTGCAGGGTAAGAGTGAGTTTGCGCGACAACACCACCTTGGCGAGCTTGCCTTGGGCAAACGCATCCAGCGCCGCGCTGACCGAGGCCTGGAATTCGCTGGCCGGCGGGGTGCTCTGCACCGAGATGACCCGGTTGGCCTCGACAGCCTGCTCTGTCATCGCTGCTGTCGCCGGCGCCTGTGCCAGCGGGACAGGGCGATCGCCCCGCTCATAGTGACCGGGCACATAGAGGCAGGAGGCCTCCGCCGGGTCGAACGCGAAGGCACCGATAAGCAGGGGGTTGGCCTGGCCGGCGGCACTGGCGGCTGCCAGCGCGTCGGCGATCTGTTGTTCTAGCAAAGGCCATTCACAGGCGGGGGTGGTGATAGGCAGGCCCAGATCAGTGGCACTGAGCGTACCCTGACCCGAGGTAAACAAGAATTCGGGCGAAGACGCAGCCTGGGCAGGCGCGCTATTTTCCATCACAAGAGTATCCACGTTACACCCTCAAATATGATTCAAAATGATAATGATTATCAGTTTGTATTTGTGCGGCGGTAAAATACTCGCTTTGAAATCCCCCGGTCAATGGGATTTTTATGCCGATAAAACTGGAACTTATCTGTGGATATGGCGGGTGCCACGGCTGCTGCGGCCCACCGTGCAGGTCCGGCCAGCCTTGTCCGTATGAGCACCGCAGCCAACCCCCCATATGAGGCTGCGACAAAAACCGCGGGCTCGCCGCCCGCGCTGGCAGCGAACGCCATTTCCCCCTAAGATGGCGCCATCTTTATGACCATTGCCTCAACCCACAGGATCCTCGATGTTAAAGCACCTGCTTCTGCTCCCCCTCAGCCTGCTGCTGGCCGCCTGTTCACTCACCCAGTACAACGTCAGCGAAGGGGAGATCAACCAATACCTCAAAGAGAGGGTCGCCTTCGAAAAGCAGCTGGGGATCCCCGGCATCATGTCGAGCAAGATCCGCCTCGATGAGATGCAAAGCCGCATCGGTCGCCGCCAGGCCGACCGGGTCGAACTGGATGCCGCCGGCGATCTGCAGGTGGCGAGCCCCCTTGGCAGCCAGCAGATGAAGATCCGCCTCTCCCTGAGCGCCCGCCCCGACTACGTGGCCGAGCAGGGCGCCATCTACCTGCGCGATCTCGAGCTCATCTCGGTCAAGACCGAGCCGGCCGACGTGGGCACCGCCCTCACCCCGCTGCTGCCCACCTTCAACCAGTCGCTCTCGCTGTTCCTCTCCCAGACCCCCGTCTACCGGCTTGACGGCAGTCGCAAGAACGAAGCCAGGATCAAGGATAAAGTCGAAGCCCTCAAGGTGGAGCCCGGCCGACTGGTCATCCCCTTCAAGCTGCTCTGATCCCCAACCGCGCCCCTCTTCTCTTCAACTCCAGGGGCGCGGTTTTTTCTTCTCAAGCTCCCCCCTTTGCCTCATAATGCACACCATTCTCATTTAGATTCATGAGAAGCGTCATAATAAAATCAAACATATGGTGAGAAGGGACATGAGAAAAACCGTACTGGTCCAGGCGATCGCCTGCGCGATCCTGAGCGGCGCCGCACACGCCGCTGTCAAGGTAGAAGACAAGACATTCAACACCGCCGCCAACATGCTGGCCTACACCGAGTTCGAACTCTCCGGCGAGCCGCTGGCCGAGGCCCTCGGTCTGGATCTGGATGTGCTGGACGCCAACCGCGCCGATGAGCCGACCCCGTTCGACTTCGCCGCCGGCATCGAATCCTACGAATACTCCGAAGAGGCGATGTACGCCCTCAACTATCAATCCGGCATGGGCCCCCATCTGGTTAACGGTCCGCAAAACCAGGCTCGCGGCGGCACCATGGCCTCCCTCGGCCAGCGGGTGCTGGCCATGGCCGATGCGGTCGGCTTCCCGGCCGATGAAGTGCCGCAGGGCATGTATCCCCTCTCCCTGCCCTACTCCTCCGCCAATCCGGAGTTCGCGCAAGCCGTCAACGCCACCCCGGTCAACGGCGACCAGATCACCATCAAGACCGCCAAGGGCAACGAAAAGAGTGTCAAGACCCAGGTGCCGGCCTACTTCCGCGACTACGCTACCCTGCGCTGGAGCGGCAGTGACAACCTGCTGGTGCCGGCGGCCGTGGGCGGCATCCTGCTCAAAGAGGTGATGTGGTCCCAGGACTTCCTCGGCGGCATGCACGTGGCCGAGACCGATGAGGAGGTGGAAGCCGCGTCCGCCACCATGGATCAGGACGGCAAGCACAAGCTGGGGGTCTCTGCCGCCGACGGTTTCAACGGCATGATGCTGACCGAGCAGTCCATCGACAAGCTGGCCATCCTGCAGGGTCAGCTCGGCTTTGACGGCAAGCAGCTGGGTGCCAAGATCACCCCGCAGTACGATCCGGCCAAGGGTATCGTCTACTTCCCCCATCAGGTGAAAGTGACCGAGACCGGCAAGAACGACGTCGGCGCCATCGGCAAGCTCGAGGTGGTGGACGGCTCAGCCCAACTGCGCGACGCCTGGATGATGCTGTGGCCGCTCTCCGAGTTCTACGCCTTCACCGATCAGCGCAGCGCCAACACCAACCAGAACCCGGCCTTCCACGCCGTGTTCGACGGTGCCCCGTTCGCCGCCACACCGGCTGCCAACAAGGGCAGCGATGCCGCCAAGCTGGTAGCGGGTGACGATGCCTTCTCCCTGGCGCTGAACCTCTCCGGCATGGTGTTCAAGAACCTCAATGCCCTGCACTTCGAACCCAAGGCCGGCACCCTGGTCGACAGCTGGCAGGCCGGCAAACAGGGCAAGCACGTCACCACCTTTGACGCCGCCTACAGCCTGGTCGCCCTGCAGATCTTCCAGCGCGCCCAGGATGCGCTGCCGGTCGGCTACGCCGCCGGTGACAATGGCGAACTGAACCTGAAAACCGCTCAGGGCCAGCAGGCGCTGGTGCTTATTCGCCAGCAGGCCGACTTCATCCTCGCCAATCTCAAGGGCAAAAATGGGCTGGTGCACGATGGGGTCACCCTGGGTGGCAAGCTCGATGCCGGCCAGTCCATCGACGCGCAGTTTGCCGCCATCCGCGGCCTGACCGCCGCCTTCCTGGCGACCTCGGATGCCAAGTACCGCACGGCGGCGCGCGAGCTGTTCATCGCCGCCGACAAGGCCTACTTCAACCAGAAGGCCGGTACCTGGCTCGCCGGCAAGCAGGGCGAATACACCCCCTGGACCCAGGCCGCCATCTCCGGCGCCCTGCGCTCCGCCATGCTGAACCTGCGCAACGAAGGCGGCGAGAAAGCCCCGGCGCTGGAGCTGGCCCAGCTGACCCAGCGCTATGTGAGCTGGTTCCGTGGCACCGTCAACGGCGGCATGCAGATGGCCGAGTGGATCGGCGACTCCGGCGAGAACGTCATCGAAGGGGCCGGTGGTGACACCGACGAAGATGGCGTCCCGCAAGTGACCGCCGCCGGTGGCAAGCACGGCACCGCCATGGTGATGGCCGCCAAGGCGCTGATCACCGAAAAATAATCAGCCACTCGCTGAATAGAAAAAGGGAGCCATATCGGCTCCCTTTTTAGTTGTGGCGTCTGGCGTTGGGCATGACCTCACCCCAGCTTGGCCAGCATCTCCTTGGTCACCAGCACGATGCCCTGCTCGGAGCGATAGAAGCGGCGGCTGTCCTCGTCCGCGTTCTCCCCCACCACCAGCCCGTCGTGCAGCTTGCAGCCCTTGTCCACCACCACCCGCCGCAACCGGCAACCCGAGCCAATCTCGACGCCGGGGAAAATGATGGCCTGATCCAAGGTGCAGAAGGAGTGCACCCGCACATGGGTGAACAGCACGGAGTTGAGCACGAAGGAGCCGCTGACGATCGAGCCCCCCGCGAACATGGAGTTGATGGTCATGCCGTGCTGGCCGTTTCTGTCCTGTACGAACTTGGCCGGCGGCGTCATGGTCTGGCTGGTCCAGATGGGCCAGTTCTCGTCATAGATGTCGAGTTCGGGCACCACGGAGGCGAGATCCATGTTGGCCTCCCAGAACGAATCCAGGGTACCCACGTCACGCCAGTAGGGTTTCTGCCCCTCCTTGGCCCCCACGCAGGACATGGTGAACGGGTGGGCAAACGCCTTGCCCTCCCCCACGATGCGCGGGATCACGTCCATGCCGAAATCGTGTTTGGACTCCTGGTTGTGAATGTCCTCTTCCAGCAGCTGATAGAGGTACTCCGCCTCGAAGATGTAGATGCCCATGGAGGCCAGGGAGACATTCTCGTTGCCCGGCATGGCGGGCGGGTTGGCCGGCTTCTCCACGAAGGCGCGGATCTTGCGCTGCTCGTCGATGTCCATCACCCCGAAGGCGGAGGCCTCCGCACGTGGCACCTCGATGCAGGCCACCGTCACCTTGGCGCCGAGGCGCACGTGATCGAGCAGCATGGCGGCATAGTCCATCTTGTAGATGTGATCCCCCGCCAGCACCACTATGTATTTGGGGCCGTAGTCGCGAATGATGTCGACGTTCTGATAGATGGCGTCGGCGGTGCCGCGATACCAGTGCACCTCGTCCACTCGTTGCTGGGCGGGCAACAAGTCGATGAACTCGTTCATCTGGTAGCGCAGGAAGGACCAGCCCGATTGCAGGTGGCGCAACAGACTGTGGGACTTGTACTGGGTCACCACCCCCACCCGGCGAATGCCCGAGTTGATGCAGTTGGAGAGCACGAAGTCGATGATGCGGAACTTGCCGCCAAAATGGACGGCAGGCTTGGCGCGGTTGTCGGTCAACTGCTTCAGGCGACTGCCCCGTCCCCCCGCGAGCACCAAGGCCATACTCTGGTTCAATAGTTGCCGTGCTTTGGCAGTATTTACGGGTTCTAACAACATAATTACCTCTGCCTTGTTTTGGTCCATTTTCGATTCATCTTCGCCTGTTTCCGGCGCCATGAAAGTGGTTTCACTCACATTTAACTGATTTCAATTGGCCCTTTTCCAGGAGTTGAGCGGGATCTCATGCTTTGCGGCGCGAGCTTGGTTAGAATTTCAACATCAACGACATCATCAAGGATGACACCATGTTGAACAAGCTCGGGAGCAACCAGCTGCTGGTGATCGCTCTCCTCTGTGCTCCCCTGCTGCTGTTGCAGGGGCTCTGGCTCGCCTTCACCAGCACGCTGCTGACCCTGCTTATCATCCTCGCCACCAGCCTGCTCGGCTTTGGCTTGCTGAGCATGCTGACCCTGCGCCTCCAGCAGGTGGAGCGCAGTCACCAGGAGCAGGTGTGGTGCCGGGCACTGCAACTGCGTGACCCCACCTGTCTGACCACCCCCGAGGCCCAGGCCGCCCTGCAGCAGCTGCTCGCCCACTTCAACGAGGCCGAGCGCGACGCCCACCGCCAGATCAGCGAGCTGCACAATCAGGCAACCCAGGACGAACTGACCCAGCTGCAAAACCGCCATGCCTTTCGCCGCGACATGACCGAGCTGCTGCAGCGGGATCAGGACACCCAGACCGCCACCCTGGTGCTGATCCGCGCCACCGAGCTTGGCAAGCTCAACGCCCAGCGCGGTTTTCAGTCAGGGGATGCCTACATCAAGGATATCGCCAATATCATCACCAGGGTGGTGAGCCGCTTCCCCGGCCATCAGGTCTACCGCATCTCGGGGGCCGACTTCGCGGTGCTGGTGCAGCCGGTCGCCAATATCCCGCCCCCCCTGCTCGGGCGGGATCTGAAGATCGCCTTCGATCACTATCAGCAGCAGCATGAACTGGAGAGCGCCGCCTACTCCGGGCTGACCCGGCTCAGCAGCGGCCAGAAGATAGAGGCCATTCTGGCCAGGGCGGATCTGGCGCTGGCACGCGCCCAGACCGAGACGGTCAACGGCTGGGCCATCCAGCAGGATGACAGCGTGGTGGAGCTGCAGGGGCAGCATCACTGGAAGCTGGTACTGACCGAGCTGCTGGAGCAGGAGCGGATCAGCTTCACCTACCAGCCGATCCAGCCCATGCACCGCAGCATGCTGGCCTACAACGAGATCTACACCCGCTTCAGCAGTGCCGACGGCACTGTGCTGCCCACCGACACCCTGTTCGCCATGGCCCAGCGGCTGGACATGGTGATGCGGCTGGAACAGATGCTGGTAACCCACGTCATGCGCCAGTACCGGGCCTTTGGCTCGAATCAGAGCCGCTGGGGCATCAACCTCTCCAGCAACCTGCTGCAAAACAGCGCCTTTCTGATCTGGCTTGACCGACAGTTGCTCAACGACCCCAACACCAGCGCCAACCTGGTGTTCGAACTGGATGAAGAACATCTGGAACGCAACCTGACCGGGGCCAAGCGGGTATTCGAGCTGCTCAGACGCAACGGCAGCCGCTCCGCCATCTGCAACTTCGGCAAGGGGATAGGGTCATTCAACCTGTTTCGCGAGCTCAAGCCCGACTACATCAAGCTGGATCCAGCCCTCATCACCGGGCTGGAGCAGGATCTGACCAACCAGCAGTTCGTGCGGATGATCGTCGACGTGTCACACCGGATGGGTTGTCAGGTGATTGCGGAAGGGGTGGAGCAGCTGGGTCAGAAGCAGCTGCTGCAGGGCATGTATGTGGACGGGCTGCAGGGCTATCTCATCGCCAAGCCCCAGCAGTTGCGGCCGGATATCAGCCAGCTCGGGCTGTTTACTGAGGATGCTTCAACTTCAACAGAGTCAGAATGATGTCGTTGAGCTGGCGATAACGCTCCAGCTCCTTCTGATCGTAGCGGGTCGCCAGGGTGGTGGGATTGTGGCGATTCTTGAGGTAACGGTTGATCTGCAGCCGGTTGAAACCGGCTACCTGATAGACCTGCCCGAGCAGAGCATTGAGCTCTTCGTGTTCAAGACCGGCCTTGGCGAGGTAATCCTCCTGGGCCGGGCTCTCCAGCTGGCAGCTCTGCTTGGCGATGCGGCCGGTCTCCTGCAGGTAGCTGAGCCACTGCTCCAGGTAGAGCGGCTTGCAGCCCGCCAGCAGATTGAAGAAGCCCACCGCATCGCAGCGGCAGTCGGTCAGCAGCAGTACCGCCAGTTGATCGTCATCGCAGCGGAAGGTGACGGGGCCGCTCTGCCCCCAGTCCAGCGCCTGAACCCGGATCTCGGCTCGCGCCCCTGCAACGCCGGTGACGTCGAATACAAACATGGCTCCTCCCGCTCGGCAAAAGGTTGATGATGGACCATCCCTCTGGCGGGTGCAAAGCCAAATCGCCTTTTCATTCAGTATTCTGCAAGCCGGCCATAAAAAAACCGACATCCGTAATGGATATCGGTTCTCGTCAGACGGGCCCAGGCCCGGCTCAATGCAGTGTGGTTCAGGCGTCCAGTTCCACCAGCGCCTTGGCCAGCTCGATGGGCTCGAGCTCCTGCCCTTCCAGATCGGCGTTCCAGTTCGGGCCGACCAGCACGTCGTCTTCGTCCAGATCGTTGATCCAGATGTCGAGGAATTCTTCCAGCTCGATCACTTCCGGCTCGTAGTCGGCCCACTCGTCCACGCAGTGCAGGCGGGCATCCCCTTCGGCAGACCAGAGCGGCATCACGTCGGCATCTTCGAACTCGGCAGAGCGGCAGACGACCCAGTCTTCACCGTAACGCAAGCCCCATACCTGACCCGACTCGCGGACTTCTTCGATGAACAGTTGGAAATTGGCGTCAAGATTGTCAGTTAACTTACTCATGGGGCTCTCTCTCTATCGGGTGCTGCGGCCACGGCAGTGCCGAGTGGCAATGCGGTGGCCAAATGGTGTCGCAAAAGTGACATGGACTCAAGCATCTTGGGGTTTATCACACAAAAAACTGCCCGCGGCCGGGTTTTACCTGACAAAACGCCTCCCGAAGGAGGCGTTTTCAGCGCAAGGGGCGGGATCAACGCTCCCAGTACACCTCTTCCAGGCTGTCTTCCTTCTCCGGCAGACCGCGCGACAGGCGCGGGCTGCTCTGGGCCAGCACCTCGTAGCTCACCCGGTTGGCGTACTTGCACACCTGGGAGAGCGAGGAGTAGGTGAGGAACTCGGCCACGTGCTTGGCGGAGTTGGGCACGGCGCTGCGGTGATAGGCGTTGGCCACCATGTCGTGCAGCACGGCGGACAGTGCCCCGTCCCCTGCCCCGTTGGTGTTTTTGATCTTCTCCGGCCCGCCCATGTAGGGGGAGATGTGGGAGTAGATGCGCTTGGGCACGCGGCAGCCGCTGCGGGTCATGGGGCGGCTGAACTCGTACATGTTGAACTCGGGGATGACACCGGGCAGCAGCGGCAGCGTGGTTTCGCGCTTGAAGTCCTCTTCGGTGTAGGCAGCCATGTAGAGCCCCACCGGCCCTGCGGTGCAGAGCACCATGTCGGCCCAGTCCAGCGCCTTGTCGGCGGCGGCCAGCGGATCGGAGAAGCCGGTCAGGGCTTCGCCCTCTTCCTCGTTCATGGCGAGCACGGTGACGTTCTCGCTGATGAAATCGCGCCACCACTGGGGGTCGGACTCGATGACGAAGCGGGTACCCAGGGTCAGCACCACCGGCACGCCTGCTTCGCGGGCATAACGCACCGCGGTCATGGCCGCGTCCTTCATCGGGGTGCCATCTTCACCACGCACCAGGTAGGCGGTGATGACCAGGGCGGAGGACTCCTTGATGATGGTCTCGGGGATGTGGGCCACATCCAGATGGTCCATCTTGCCGGCGTTGATGCCGAAGCTGCGCTCGCCCCCTTCGGTGATGAAGGTAAAGCAGCGGCCGACCGGGCCGTCTACCGGTTGCAGGTAGTCGAGGTTGACCCGTGACGAGGTGTTGCACAGGTAACGGTAGGCGTAGCTGCCGATGCGGATGTCCTGGCTCATGACGCCGAGCAGGATGGAGTGGGAGTCCGCCAGCACCGAGTAGTTGTGCATGGTGTTGCCGATGGTGCCGCCGGCAAATTCGCTCACCACCATGTTGTTGCTCTTGAGCTCGTTGTAGATCTGCTCGGCCACGTCATCGGAGATGAGCATGGAGTGGCCGCGGCTCAGGCCGTAACGCTCGAGAAATGCCAGATCAACGTGCGCCTCGATGTCGACCAGTGTCTGGTCAATCCCGACCACATAGGCCTTGCCCCGCTCCGCAAGCACCGCGCTCTGGGAGATGAGGGGATCACGACGATCCACTGGAAAGTAGTGTTTGGACTTGCGCTGACCGGGAAATTTCATAGCAATGTTCTTGTGCTCTGGGGGAAAGAGGGGCGGGATTTTAACACAATCCGCCGCGCCGAAAAGTCGCCTGATTAAAATATGAAGTCAGTATAGACACGGCCTGCAGAGGAAAACGTTTACCAAAACCCATCAAAAAAACCACCTCGCAAGGAGGTGGTTTTTGCAGCGGACAAGACTCAGCCGGCGGCGAGCCCCTGTGCCAGCGCCAGCACCGAGAAGAGCCCCAGCGCCAGCCAGAACAGCAGGGTGCCGACCAGCCTCGGCAGGTTGGGCGCCTTGGGGATCTGGATGCCGATGGCATGCAGGATGCGTCCCACCAGCAGCGCCAGGCCACCGGTATGGAGCCAGAATGCCCCGACACCCGCCAGCTCGCACAGCGCCATCAGCAGCAGGGTGAGCGGCACGTACTCGGCAAAGTTGCCGTGGGCCCGGATGGCGGCGCGCATCTCGGGTGCCTCCCCTTCCCCTATCATCACCTTGAACTGGGCCCGGCGCTTGACCACCCAGAAGGAGAGCAACAGGAACAGCAGCCCCAAGAGGCCGGCGTAAATCAGGGTGATATGCATCATGGTGAAACTCCTTCTCCTTGGACAATCAACGATCAGAGCCCCGCACCGATGGATGGTGCGGGCGATGCCCCGTCAGGCCAGCTCGCGGCAGATCAGCGACACCATCATGCGGATGTGGGCCTGATCGCTGTTGAGGGCCGGAATGTATTCAAACTGCTCGCCACCGGCGGCCATAAAGATCTCCCGGTTCTGCACCTGGATCTCCTCCAGGGTTTCGAGGCAGTCGGCGGCAAAGGCGGGGCAAATCACGTCAAGCCGCTTGATCCCGGTTGCCGGCAGGCCGCCGATGGTCACGTCGGTGTAGGGCTTGAGCCACTCCTCCTTGCCAAAACGGGACTGGAAGCTGGCGGTCCACTGGCTGGCCTCCAGCCCGAGCGCCTCAGCCAGCAGGGCGGCGGTGCGCCGGCACTGGTGACCATAGGGATCCCCTTCCCGCTCGTAGCGCTCGGGAATGCCGTGGAACGACATCAGCAGGAGCTCGCCCTGGCCTTGCTGTTCCCAGTGGCGACGCACGCTCATGGCCAGCGCCTGGATATATTCGGGGTGAGCATGGTAATCACGAATGAGCCGCACCACAGGCAGGTTGCGCTCTTTTTTCATCGCCTTGGCCCAGCCATCGAACACCGAGGCGGTGGTGCTGACCGAATACTGGGGATAGAGCGGCAACAGGATCACCCGGTTGACTCCCTTGGCCTTGAGCGCCTGCCAGCCCTCATCCAGCGAAGGGGAGCCATAGGTCATGGCCAGCTCCACCGGCACCTCGACCCCTTCGCGCTTGAGCTCCTGCTCCAGCGCCGCGCGCTGCTGCTTGCTTATCACCATCAGCGGCGAGCCCTGCTCGGTCCACACCTGCTGATAGAGCTTGGCCACCTTGGGGGAGCGGGTCGGCAGGATGATGAAGTGGAGCAGAGGACACCAGAGGTAGCGCGGCAGGTCGACGACCCGCTGATCGTGCAGAAACTGGCTGAGAAACGCCTTGACGGCGGCCGTGGTGGGCGCGGCTGGGGTACCCAGATTGACCAGCAAGATCCCGGTTTTCGTGGTCACGTATGCTTCCTGTCGTTCTGTTGTTATGTCTGAATGCAAGAAAGGGCCCATGCCGGGCCCTTGTCTCACTGGCACATTGCCGCTGGCCCCTTGGGGACGATGGCAATGGCGGGCTTAGCCCAGGATGGTCGCCAGCTGTTTGCTGACCAGATCCACCGGCTGGGTGCCATCAATCTTGACGTAACGGGTGTTGCCCGCTTCCGCTTCCTTGCCGTAGAAGCCGATGAGCGGTGCGGTCTGCTGATGGTACACATCCAGACGCTTGCGCACTGTGGTCTCTTCGTCGTCGGCACGGATCACCAGATCTTCACCGGTCACGTCGTCCTTGCCTTCCACTTTCGGCGGGTTGAACACCACGTGGTAGGTACGGCCGGAGCCGGAGTGAACGCGACGACCGCTCATGCGCTTGACGATCTCTTCGTCCGGCACGTCGAACTCCAGTACGAAGTCCACGGCAACACCGGCGTCCTTCATGGCTTGCGCCTGGGGAATGGTGCGCGGGAAACCGTCCAGCAGGAAACCGTTGGCGCAATCCGGTTGGGCAATACGCTCTTTGACCAGGCCGATGATGATGTCGTCAGAGACGAGCTGACCTGCGTCCATCACGGCTTTGGCCTTGAGGCCCAGCTCGGTGCCCGCCTTGATCGCGGCACGCAGCATGTCGCCGGTGGAGATCTGCGGAATACCGTGTTTTTCCATGATGAACTGAGCCTGAGTACCCTTGCCGGCACCCGGAGCCCCCAACAGAACAATGCGCATACACGCTCCTATTGATTGGTTATTCAATTCTTGAGAAGGCAAAAAACTACACGGTTTCGCCCATTTTCACAAGCTTGCCCCGTGTGAGTGGCTTATTTTTCACCATCTTTCCGACATGGCAATACGACCATTGGCGCAGATCCGTGTACGAAAAATGAGTGAAAATGCAGCAGCGCTGCACGCAACTGGCGCCTACCCCGGACGGGGCAGGCGCCAGAAAAGAAAGAGCCCACTGCACGCAGTGGGCCCAAACATCATGCCTGGAGTAACAGACGGTTGATACGGGAGACGAAGCTCGCCGGATCATTGAGCCCGCCCTGCTCGGCCAGCTGGGCCTGTTCGTGCAAGAGGGTGACCCACTCGCCGAACAGCGCCTCGTCCTGGATGGTATCGAGTTTCTTCACCAGGGCGTGGTCGGGGTTCAGTTCCAGAATGTACTTCTGCTCCGGCACCGGCTGACCGGCGGCGCGCATCAGCTTGATCATCTGGGTGCTCATGCCGTGGGCATCGGTGACGATGCAAGACGGTGAGTCGGTCAGACGGTGGGTGACGCGCACCTCTTTTACCGCCTCGCCGAGGCTCTGCTTGACCCGCTCCACCAGACCGGCGTTGGCTTTCTCGGCCTCTTCCTGCGCCTGTTTGGAGGCGTCGTCTTCCAGATCGCCGAGATCCAGCTCGCCACGGGTGACGGAGACCAGCTGCTTGCCGTCGAACTCGGTCAGGTGGCTCATCAACCACTCGTCGACCCGCTCCCACATCAGCAGCACTTCGACGCCCTTCTTGCGGAAGATCTCGAGGTGCGGGCTGTTCTTGGCGGCAGCGTAGGAGTCGGCGGTGATGTAGTAAATCTTCTGCTGGCCTTCCTTCATGCGGCCAACGTAATCCTCCAGCGACACGGTCTGGGCTTCACCCTCACCGGCGGTGCTGGCAAAGCGCAGCAGCTTGGCGATCTCTTCGCGGTTGGCGTAATCCTCGGCCGGGCCTTCTTTGAGCACGTTGCCGAACTCGCTCCAGAACTTGGCGTACTTCTCGGCATCATCCTTGGCCAGCTTGGCCAGCATGGTCAGCACGCGTTTGGAGCAGGCCTTGCGCAGGGAGACGGTCACCTTGTTGTCTTGCAGGATCTCACGGCTGACGTTGAGCGGCAGATCGTTGGAGTCCAGCACCCCTTTGACGAAGCGCAGGTAAGCCGGCATGAACTGCTCGGCGTCGTCCATGATGAAGACGCGCTGCACGTAGAGCTTCAGGCCGTGTTTCTGATCCCGGTTGTAGAGGTCAAACGGTGCGCGGGCCGGCACGTAGAGCAGGCTGGTGTATTCCTGCGCCCCTTCCACCCGGTTGTGACCCCACAACAGCGGATCTTCGAAGTCGTGAGCGACGTGCTTGTAGAACTCCTGATACTCCTCGTCCTTGATCTCTTTCGGGTTGCGGGTCCACAGCGCAGTGGCGCGGTTGACCTGCTCCCACTCGCCCGGGGTGCCGACGATGGTCTCGCCATCTTCTTCGCCCTCTCCAACACTATCCGGGGTGCCCTCTTTGAACATCTCCACCGGCACGCTGATGTGGTCGGAATATTTGCTCACCACGGAGCGCAGACGCCAGTCGTCGAGGAACTCGTCCTCTTCGGCGCGCAGGTGCAGGATGACGTCGGTACCGCGACCGGCTTTGGTCACATCAGCCACGGTGAAGGAACCTTCCCCTTCCGACTCCCACTGCACGCCCTGCTCCGCAGCAGTACCGGCGGCGCGGGATACCACGGTCACCTTGTCGGCGACGATGAAGGCGGAGTAGAAGCCCACCCCGAACTGACCGATCAGCTGGGAGTCGCGGCCCTGATCACCGGAGAGGTTCTTGAAGAACTCGGCGGTGCCGGACTTGGCGATGGTGCCCAGGTGCTCGATCACCTGATCACGGGTCATACCGATCCCGTTGTCGGAGATGGTCAGGGTCCGATTTTCTTTATCAACCACCAGGCGAACGCGCAACTGGCCGTCGTTTTCGAACAAAGAGGCATCGGAAAGCGCCTTGAAACGCAGCTTGTCCGCCGCATCGGAGGCGTTGGAAATAAGCTCGCGCAGGAACACTTCTTTGTTGGAGTAGAGGCTGTGGGCCATCAGGCTCAGCAGTTGTTTGACTTCAGTCTGAAACCCGTGGGTTTCGGCATGAACGCTTTGGGTCATCGACACTATCCTCAGGCGATTCGGGTTGAACATATTCCCGATCCAAGATGGGGCCGGCGATCGCCATTTCAAGGGGGACAAAACGTCGAGGCGTGCGAATGGCGATTTTTGCGCCAATCGACCCTCTTGCCCAACAAAAAACCCGCCGAGGCGGGTTCTGGTATTGCTGCTGAGTCGTGGCGCAGGACCTGTTGAAGATCAGATGCTGACTCAATTAAGGGGCTGGCGCCCCATCAGGGAGTGGGAGAGCGTAGTGCCGTCCACCAGCTCCAGCTCGCCACCCACCGGCACCCCGTGGGCAATCCGGCTCACCTTGACGCCGGCGGCGCGGGCCATGTCGGCGATGTACCAGGCGGTGGCATCCCCTTCGATGGTGGGGTTGGTGGCCAGAATAAGCTCGCTGATCGCCTCGTCTTTCAACCGCCGCTCCAGGATCTCCAGCCCCAGCTCCTCGGGGCCAATACCGTCCAGCGGCGAGAGGTGGCCCATCAGCACGAAGTAGCGGCCGGAGAACTGGCCGGTCTGCTCGATGGCAGCCACGTCCGCCGGGCTCTCCACCACGCACAGCAGGCCGTTCTCTTCGCGCTTGGGATTGGCGCAGATCTCGCAGCGCTCGTTCTCGGTGAAGGTGCGGCAGTGGCTGCAGTGGCCAATCTCGGTCAGGGCGCGAGAGAGCAGCTGGGCCAACCGCAGGCCGCCGCTGCGCTCACGCTCGAGCAGGGTAAATGCCATGCGCTGGGCCGACTTGGGGCCGACACCCGGTAGCACCTGCAGGGCTTTCATCATCTCATCCAGCAGCGGGCTGAATTTCATGGGCTTGGTATCCTTTGACGCTGTGTCGGCCGCGGCGCCCTGACGGGCAAGGAGCGCGACCGAACCTATCTTGTTGGCGCAGGACTATACCCGAGCCAATCCCGAGCGCCAATGGCCTTGTGCCCTCAGCCCTCTGCCGAAACGGGGTATGACGCTGCGCTTGCCAGCAGGATGCGCTGGCGACCGCTGTAGATCTCGGCCCGCCCCGGGCGGCAAAAGCCCACCAGAGTGAGCCCGGTCTGCTCGGCCCGCTCGACCGCGAGCTCGGTGGCGGCGGAGATGGCGAGCAAGATCTCCACCCCGGCGCTGGCGCACTTTTGCACCATCTCGAAGCTGGCGCGGCTGGTCACCAGGATGGCGCCGTCGCGCCGGCCACTGCGCTGCAGGTGCCCCACCAGCTTGTCCAGCGCGATGTGGCGTCCCACGTCCTCGCGAATGGCGAGGATGTTGCCCTCGCCATCCACGTGCACGGCGGCATGGGTCGCCCCCGTGCTCTGCCCGAGCAGCTGGAGCGGGCGCAGCGCGCTCAGCACCTTGTCGATATGGCCCACCGCAAAGCGCTGGCTGTCGGGCAGCCTTGGCTGGGCACGCACCACCTGTTCCAGGCTCTCGCTGCCACAGATGCCGCACCCGGTGCGCCCGGCCAGGGTGCGCCGTTTCTCTTTCAGGCGATGGACACAGCGATTGGCCAGGGTGATGTGCAGCTCGATGCCGCGACAGGCGCTCTGCTGCTCGATGTCGTGGATATCGAGCAGGCTGTCGATGATCCCCTCGGAGAGCGAGAAGCCGATGGCAAAATCCTCCAGATCGGCGGCCGAGCACATCATCACGCTGTGGGCGATGCCGTTGTAGACCAGCGCCACCGGGGTTTCGCAAGGCAGCTGCATGGCGCTGTCGGTGGTGACGCCACGCTGATGGTAATGGACCACCTCGCGATGGGCGCTGAGCGCCTGCGGGGTATCGGGGTCGAGTTCAAGCAACATCTGGGGGCCCCTTAGTTGAGGGTGCGGGGATCTTTGGTCGAGATCCCGAGCCGTTTCATTTTCGACAGCAAGGTGGTGCGCTTCATGCCGAGGCGCTGGGCCGCGCCCCGCTCGCCGGCAACGATGCCGTTGCACGCCTTCAGCGCCCGGATGATGCTGACCCGCTCATCCTCCCCCTGTGCCTCTTCACCCTGCGGCAAGGCGGGCAGCGGCTCGCGAAACAGCTCCCGGGCCGGCTCGTCATAGACCAGGGTCTCTATCTTGTGAAAGCCCTTGAGGGGCAGCAACTCGTCCGGCGAGAGATTCAGCACATGGCCGCGGGTCATCACCACCGCCCGCTCGATGATGTTCTCCAGCTCGCGGATGTTGCCGTACCAGGGGAGCGACACCAGCATCTTCATGGCGTCGGCCGGGATGGAGGTGATGGTGCGGCGCATCCGCTTGGCGATCTTCTTGATGAAGAAGTTGACCAGCAGTGGAATATCCTCGCGCCGCTCGCGCAGGGGCGGCAGCTCGATGGGAAAGACGTTCAGGCGGTAATAGAGGTCGCTGCGAAAGCGCTTGTTCTTGACCATGGAGAGCAGATCGCAGTTGGTGGCCGCCACCAGCCGCACATCGATGGCGATGGGGTTGCTGTTGCCCACCCGCTCCAGCTCGTGCTCCTGCAAGACCCGCAACAGTTTGGGCTGCAGATCGAGCGGCATGTCCCCCACCTCGTCGAGGAACAGGGTGCCCTTGTGGGCCCGCTCGAAGCGGCCGATGCGCTGGGTCAGCGCCCCGGTGAAGGCCCCCTTCTCGTGGCCGAACAGATCGCTCTCGATGAGGCCGGTGGGGATGGCGGCGCAGTTCACCTTGACCATCTCGTGATCGTGGCGGGCACTCAGGGCGTGAATGGCCTGGGCGATCAGCTCCTTGCCGGTGCCGGTCTCCCCCAGAATGAGCACGGTGCAGTCGCTCTGGGCCACCAGCTTCACCTTCTCCAGCACCTTCTCCATCACGGCGCTCTGGTAGATGATGTTGGCAAAGTCCCCCTGCGGCGCGGGCCCGTCGACCCGAAGCGTCTTCTCCCTGGCACCGGTGGTGTTGGAGATCTCCTGCTGCGCCTGCACGTTGTTCATGGCAATCGCCGTGCGCGCCGCCACTTGTTCGAGCAGCGAGATATCGAGGTCGGCGAAGAAATCCGCCTCGGGGTGGGAGAGGATCAACACCCCCAGCAGGTTGCCCCGATAGCGCAGCGGCAGGATGCAGGAGCTGTCGGCGTCGGGGGGCAGGATCTGGGAGGTGAAGCGGCAGCTCGACTGGCAGCCGTGACCCTGCTCGCGATAGAGGAAGAAGGGCTCGCTGTGACCGAGCGCCCCCTGCAGGCAGTTCTTCTCAAAACACGAATGGTTGATGATGCCGGGCTGTTCACGCTGCTGCTGATTGACCAGATAACTCTTGAAGCTGTCGGAGGTGGCGTTGTACTCGGCCAGGCACAGGCTGCTGATGCCAAAGTGGTGGTGCAGGATGGTGAACAGGCTCTGGGGCAACTCGGCGATGCGCACTAACTTAATCACCGCGTTGGTCACGTCCACCAGGATCTTGCAGCTGTCGCGCTCAAGGCGCAGGGAGTTGGCCTGCTCCAGGGTGCGCTCCTTGTCCAGCACGTTCTCCAGCGCAATGGCGACGATGGCCGCCAGCTGGGTCAGCTTGGCCAGGGTCTCCATCGGGAAGGCATTGGCCTCGCGGCTGATGAACTCCACCCCGCCCAGATGGCTGCGGGCGGTGGTGATGGGCAGCTGGCAGTAGGAGTGCAAGCCGTCATAGACCGGGGTGCTCGCCAGCTGTTCGCAGCGGTGGCGAAAGCGGCTCGCCGGCAGCACGATGGCCTGCTCGCGTGAAAAATGGAGATCGGCCTTGCGGCAAATGAGGTGAGCCGGCCCCTGCTCCCCCAGGTAGTAGAAGACCGCCTCCTCCCCCGTACCCAGGTTGAGGATGAGGTTGACCCGATCCACCTGGCGAAAGCAGGGCTGGATCCGGTTCAGCTTCTTGATGAAGTCGTCCAGGGTGACGGCAGAGAGCAGGTTCTTGGAGAGGGAGAGAAAGCCGTCATCCCAGATGGGTGAGATGTCGGTCAACGGAATGGCACTCACATTCAGCATTCAGGCCTCGCATTACATCTAGGGAAGGTGCGAATAAGCGGGGAAATTCTTCTCGGCTGACTCAGTCATTTCATTTCTTCATGTTTGAGCCGATTT